>NZ_JBEXRZ010000105.1:0-23924 GCF_040613325.1 Streptomyces sp. NPDC006283
CGACGTGCACACACCCCGCAAAACACAACCAACGAGACGACAAACGAAGAAGACAACAACCCCGAGACCCCGCCGCACAGGTTAAAGATCAAGCTTGGGCTTAGGTCAAAAGTCCGGGGTCCGGGTCGGACCGGTGGCCGAACATACAGTGGGCAGTCGGAGGTGGCTGATGGCCGAGCAGGGGCGGGAGACGAGGGCGCGGTTCGGGCTCGCCGAAGTGACGGGGCCGTCGATGGTGCCGACATTGCTGCACGGCGACCAGTTGCTGGTCGACTACCGGGCTTCGCTCCGGGCCGGCGACGTGGCCGTGCTCCGTCATCCGCTGCAGCAGGACCTGCTCATCGTCAAGCGACTGGTCGAGCGCCGGGACGAGGGCTGGTGGGTGCTCGGCGACAACCCCGGCGCCGACGGTGACAGCCGGGTGTTCGGGGTGGTGCCGCCCGACTTGCTGCTCGGGCGGGTGCGCACCCGGTTCCGGCCGCTCGCGCGGGATCAGCGCTCGGTGCTCGGGGTGGTCGCCTGGCTGGTGTCCGCCGTGCGGCCCGTGCTCGCCGACCGCTCGGTCTCCAGGCGCTTGCGGGCGCGGTAGGCCGCAACGTTGGCGCGGGTGGCGCAGCGGTCGGAGCAGTAGCGGCGCGAGCGGTTGGTGGATGTGTCGAGGTAGGCGTTGCGGCAGGGGGCGGCCTGGCACAGGCCGAGCCGGTCGACGCCGTGCTCCGTCAGATGGAACGCCAGCCCCATCGCGGCGATCGCGGCGTATCCGGCGGTCGCGTTCGAGGGGTGGTCGGCGAGGTGCATGTGCCACTTGGGGCGCCCGTCCTCGTCCCGGTAGTCGTGCCCGGAGATCTGCGGGCTGACGGGGAACTCCAGCAGCAGCGAGTTGAGCAGGTCCACGGCCTGGGTCTCCTCGCCGGCGTCGGCCGCGGCGAAGACCGCGCGCAGCCGGGCCCGTACCGACCGGAACCGGGTGACGTCGGAGTCGGTGGCACGGCGTGCGGCCTGGGAGGACGCGCCGAAGAGCTCGCGGACGGCCTCGACCGAGGTGAGGGAGTCCTTGTTGCGAGCCGGCTCCTCGGTGTTGACCAGGCGCACGGCGTAGTCCGAGTAATAGGCCAGTTCCACTTGTAGTCCTTACCGCGGCGCTCTAGGGTAGAAGTAACGGCTGCTTATGCTTCGAGGGTATTACGGACGGAAGGATTCCGGTGGGCGGGACGGAAACGGGCGCGATGCCCGGTGCGGTGACGGGCGCCGACTGGCCGGCCTGGCAGGAGAGCTGGGACCGGCAGCAGGAGTGGTACATGCCCGACCGCGAGGAGCGGTTCAGGGTGATGCTGGACATGGTCGAGGCCACGGTCGGCCCCGCACCGAGGGTGCTGGATCTCGCGTGCGGTACGGGAAGTATCACCGACCGGCTCCTCAAGCGGTTCCCGGAGGCCACCAGTACGGGGGTCGACCTCGACCCCGCGCTGTTGACCATTGCCCGGGGCTACTTCGCCGGGGACGAGCGCGTCACCTTCGTCACCGCAGACCTGAAGGACCCGGACTGGGCGGCGGCGCTGCCGCACACCTCGTACGACGCCGTGCTCACGGCCACGGCGCTGCACTGGCTCCACAGCGAACCGCTCGCCGCCCTCTACGGCAGGATCGCCACGCTCGTGCGCGACGGCGGCGTCTTCATGAACGCCGACCACATGAAGGACGCGTCCACGCCCCGCATCAACGCCGCCGAGCGCGCCCACCGGCACGCCCTCATGGACCGGGACAAGGCGGCCGGCGCGCTCGACTGGGCCGACTGGTGGGCACTCGCCGCCAAGGACCCGGTTCTCGCCGGACCGACCGCGGAGCGGTTCCGCATCTACGGCGAGCACGCCGACGGCGACACCCCCTCCGCCCAGTGGCACGCCGAGGCCCTGCGCGACGCCGGCTTCGACGAGGCACGCCCGGTGTGGGCGTCGCCGAGCGACGCGCTGGTGCTGGCACTGAAGTAGAGATGCGCGAAGGGGCGGTACGGACTCGAGGTCCGTACCGCCCCTTCACACGTCCGCTCTACAGCACCTTCGACAGGAACGACTTCGTCCGGTCGTGCTGCGGGTTGGTCAGGACGTCGCGCGGGTGGCCGGCCTCGACCACGACACCGTCGTCCATGAACACGAGCGCGTCGCCGACCTCGCGGGCGAAGCCCATCTCGTGCGTGACGACGATCATCGTCATGCCGTCCTCGGCGAGACCGCGCATCACGTCCAGGACCTCGCCCACCAGCTCCGGGTCGAGGGCCGACGTCGGCTCGTCGAAGAGCATCAGCTTCGGCTCCATCGCCAGAGCGCGCGCGATGGCGACACGCTGCTGCTGGCCGCCGGAGAGCTGGGACGGGTAGTTGCCGGCCTTGTCGGCCAGCCCGACCCGGTCCAGCAGTCGCAGCGCGCGCTCGCGGGCCACGGACCTCGACTCGCCCTTGACCTGGATCGGCGCCTCCATGACGTTCGCGAGAGCCGTCATGTGCGGGAAGAGGTTGAAGCGCTGGAAGACCATGCCGATGTCCCTGCGCTGCGCCGCGACCTCCTTCTCCTTCAGCTCGTAGAGCTTGTCGCCCTTCTCGCGGTAGCCCACGAGCCGGCCGTCGACCGAGAGGCGGCCGCCGTTGATCTTCTCCAGGTGGTTGATGCACCGCAGGAAGGTCGACTTGCCGGAGCCGGACGGGCCGACCAGGCAGAACACCTCACGGGGGGCGACCTCGAGGTCGATGCCCTTGAGGACCTTCACATGGCCGAAGGACTTGTGGACGTTCTCGGCCTTCACCATCGGCTGCGTCGTCTGGGAGCTCATACCTTCACGCCTCCGACGTTGCTCTGTACACGGAACGAGGACAGCTGCTTCCGCAGCCGCTGCAGCGGCGTCGGCGGGAGCGAACGGCTCGAACCGCGGGCGTAATACCGCTCAAGGTAGTACTGGCCGATGCTGAACACGGTGGTCAGCGCCAGGTACCAGAGCGAGATCACGATGTAGCCCTCCATGATGGCCAGCGTCCGGGAGCCGAACTCGCGGCCCCGCAGGAACAGCTCGCCGTACCCGATGGCGAACGCCAGCGAGGAGGTCTTGAGCATGTTGATGAACTCGTTGCCGGTCGGCGGAATGATCACCCGCATGGCCTGCGGCAGCACGATGCGCCGCATCGTCTTGCCGCCCTTCATGCCGAGCGCGTGCGCCGCCTCGGTCTGCCCCGAGTCGACCGACTGGATACCGGCCCGGCAGATCTCGGCCATGTACGCGGCCTCGTTCAGGCCGAGCGCCAGCAGCGCCGCCACGAACGGCGTCATGACCTGGTTCATCTCGTCCTTGTAGATGAAACCGAGGTCGAGGTACTGGAAGACCAGCGAGAGGTTGAACCACAGCAGGATCTGCACCAGCACCGGAGTGCCGCGGAAGAACCAGATGTAGCCCCAGGCCACGGACGAGAGCACCGGGTTGGGCGAGAGCCGCATGACGGCCAGGATCGCGCCGAGGACCACGCCGATCACCATCGAGTAGACGGTGATCTTGAGGGTCTCCCAGGCACCCCAGGCGAACGTGCCGTTGGTGATCTGCTCACCGACGACGCTCCACTGGATCTGGGCGTCCGCGAACGCCCTCACCAGCAGGGCGAGGAGCCCGAGCACCACGACGGCGCTGATCCAGCGTCCGTAGTGGCGTACCGGAACCGCCTTGATGGGTCCGGCGTGCGCGGCGGGAACCTTACGGGGGGAGGCGCTCCCGCCGTCGTCCGGTGGGACGTCGGCGGGTGCCTTGTCGAGGGGGTCAGTCACAGGGTTGCTGCCTTACATGATGGAGGGTGTGGCGATGAGCGGTCGTCACTTGCCCGCGTTGACCGTGGCCTTCTCGATGGCGCCGCTCTCGGCCTTCCACTCCTTCAGCACCTCGGCGTACGAGCCGTCGTCGATGATCTTCTGGACGGCTGCCTGAAGGGCGTCACGAAGCTGCGTGTTCTTCTTGCTGACCGCGATGCCGTACGGCGCGGCGTCGATCTGCTCACCGACGACCTCGAAGAGCTTGCCGCCACCGGCGTTCAGCTCGTTGTAGAGGGCCACCGGGAAGTCGGTGATCACGGCGTCGGCACGCTTGGTCTGCAGCTGCGTGATCGAGTCGGTGTCCTGGTCGGAGATGAACGGCTTGATCTTGTTGGAGCCGCACTTCTTCTGCGTCTCCTTCAGCAGGGTCTCGTTCGCCGTGCCGCGCTGGGCCGCGACCGTCAGACCGCACAGGTCGTCCAGCGTGCTGACGTTCTTGGGGTTGCCCTTCTGGACCAGGATCGCGGAGCCGGCCTTGAAGTAGTTGACGAAGTCGGCGCCGCCCTTGGCGTCGTCGCTGGCGCCCTGCTGGCGCTCCTTGGTGTCGGTCATCGACGACATGACGATGTCGGTGCGACCGTTGTTCATGCCCAGGACGAGCTGGTCGAAGGTGGCGTTCTCGAACTGGAACTCGACGCCGAGGACCTTGCCCAGCGCGTTGGCGATGTCGATGTCGACGCCCGCCGGCTTGTTCTTCTCGTCCATGAACTCCATCGGCGCGTACGCGATGTCGGACCCGACCTTGATGACGCCCTTGTCGCGGATCTCCTTGGGGAGCTTGTCGGCGAGCGGCGCGGCGGCAGCGTTGCCCTTCGTCTCCGACTCCTTCGGGCCGCTGTCCGTCTGGTCGCCGCACGCGGTCAGCAGCATGGCGCCGGCGACCGCGATGGCGCTGACGGCGGCTATCCGGGACTTGGCAGCGGTCGTACGGCGCGTGGTGCTTGCGGTCATGATCGAGGTCCTCCGGCGGGTGAAAGTGGAGTTACCAGGTCGTACTGCACTCATCTTCGAGTGTCGCGACCTTGTGTGTTTTCGGCATCTTGCCATTCGGACGAGCCCATTCAGGGGGCCACGCATGTCAAAATCGGGTAACGGGACACCCCCGAACCCCGGCGGGCCGGTACATCAAGGCCGGACCATTCGCTGGAAAGCATCCTTCCGGCCGGAAAATCTCCGGCCGTCTTGTCTTCTGGGCGGGTTGCGCCGCAGGTGGTGCGCTTGTCCGGGTTCACGGCTATGAACCGCGTCACCGAGGCGATACCGACTCGTCCGCGGCGTGGTCCGTCCGGTAAGAAGGATCCTTACACCCCTCATCCGGGGCTCAGGGCGCGTGTGCGGCGCGCCCGCGCGTGCGTGACACCCCCTGCCCGGGCGGGCCAACCGTCCCGGTGCAGGTAACGGACGCGGTGCCCGCCCACCCCTCCTCAACCAGGAGTGGCCACCCTCAACTGATGAAGACTTAAGGGGTCAGACATGGCAGCGGAGATCGTCAATCCTCGCAGCGACAATGCCAACACGGAGAGTGCCGACGAGCCCTTCGATCCGGCGTTCGCGCTGCACCGCGGCGGCAAGATGGCCGTCCAGGCCACTGTGCCGGTGCGGAACAAGGACGACCTGTCCCTCGCGTACACACCCGGCGTTGCGAAGGTGTGCACCGCCATCGCCGAGCAGCCCGAGCTCGTCCACGACTACACCTGGAAGTCACAGGTCGTCGCAGTCGTGACGGACGGGACGGCGGTGCTCGGTCTCGGAGACATCGGACCGGAGGCCTCCCTCCCGGTCATGGAGGGGAAAGCGATCCTCTTCAAGCAGTTCGGCGGCGTGGACGCGGTCCCGATCGCCCTCGCCACCACCGACACGGACGAGATCATCGAGACGGTCGTGCGTCTCGCGCCCTCGTTCGGCGGAGTGAACCTCGAGGACATCTCGGCACCCCGGTGCTTCGAGATCGAGCGTCGGCTCCAGGAGCGCCTCGACATCCCCGTCTTCCACGACGACCAGCACGGCACGGCGGTCGTCACGCTCGCCGCGCTGCGCAACGCCGCCAAGCTGACCGGGCGTGAGCTCGGCGAGCTGCGCGGCGTCATCTCGGGCGCGGGTGCGGCCGGCGTGGCCATCGCGAAGTTTCTGCTGGAGGCCGGCCTCGGTGATGTCGCGGTCGCCGACCGCAAGGGCATCGTCAGCCGTGACCGCGAGGACCTGACCCCGGTCAAGCGGGAACTCGCCGAGATCACCAACCGGGCGGGGCTCTCCGGTTCGCTGGAGACCGCGCTGGCCGGTGCGGACGTCTTTATCGGCGTCTCGGGCGGCACGGTGCCGGAGGCCGCGGTCGCCTCGATGGCGCCCGGCGCGTTCGTCTTCGCCATGGCCAACCCGAACCCGGAGGTCCACCCCGACGTCGCGCACAAGTACGCGGCCGTCGTGGCCACGGGCCGCTCGGACTACCCCAACCAGATCAACAACGTTCTCGCCTTCCCCGGGATCTTCGCGGGTGCGCTGCAGGTGCGGGCGTCCCGGATCACCGAGGGCATGAAGATCGCTGCGGCGGACGCGCTGGCGGACGTCGTCGGCGACGCGCTGTCCGCGGACTACGTGATCCCGTCGCCCTTCGACGAGCGCGTCGCGCCGGCGGTCACCGCGGCGGTGGCGGCGGCTGCGCGGGCGGAGGGGGTCGCACGTCGCTGACGTGTGACGTCCGGATGTCGGGTCGGGCCGCGTTGTCCCCGTGCGGGGGGTGACGCGGCCCGTTCCTTTGCCCGTGCGGGGTGACCCGGCCCATTCATCTGCCCGTGCCGGCGGGCGCGTTCTGCCCGTGCGGGCGGGCTGTTGCCGGCGGGGCCGGATACAGGGACGTGTGTCACACCGGTGTGTGGTTCCGCCACGCACCTGCCCGTCCTATGGTCAAGGTCATGTTCGCCGCCTACGCCGCACGCATCGACCGCGACCAGCCGCTGAGCGGCCTCGAACTGGGCGAACGCCCGGCTCCCGAGGCCCGGCCCGGCTGGACGACCGTGACAGTCAAGGCCGCCTCCCTCAACCACCACGACCTCTGGTCGCTGCGCGGGGTGGGGCTCGCAGAGGACAAGCTGCCGATGATCCTCGGCTGTGACGCCGCAGGCGTCGACGAGGACGGGAACGAGGTGGTGCTCCACTCCGTCATCGGGCAGAGCGGGCACGGCGTCGGCCCCGACGAGCCCCGCTCCATCCTCACCGAGCGCTACCAGGGCACCTTCGCCGAGCGGGTCAGCGTCCCGACGTGGAACGTGCTGCCGAAGCCCAGGGAACTCACCTTCGAGCAGGCCGCCTGTCTGCCGACGGCCTGGCTCACCGCCTACCGCATGCTCTTCACCAACGCCGGGGTCCGGCCCGGCGATTCGGTCCTCGTGCAGGGCGCGGGCGGCGGTGTGGCCACCGCCGCGATCGTGCTCGGCAAGGCCGCGGGCCTGCGGGTGTACGCCACCAGCCGCGACGAGGCCAAGCGCAAGCGTGCCGTGGAGCTGGGCGCGGAGGAGGCGTACGAGCCGGGCGCACGGCTGCCGCGGCGCGTGGACGCCGTCATCGAGACGGTCGGCGCCGCCACCTGGTCGCATTCGGTCAAGTCGCTGCGTCCCGGCGGCACTCTGGTGATCTCCGGTGCGACGAGCGGTGACCGCCCCTCGCACGCCGAGCTCACCCGGATCTTCTTCCTCGAGCTGAGAATCGTCGGCTCGACCATGGGCTCGAAGGACGAGCTGGAGGACCTGCTCTCGTTCTGCGCGGCAACGGGAGTGCGGCCGGTGATCGACGAGGTGCTGCCCCTGGACCGCGCCAGGGAGGGCTTCGAGAAGATCGCGTCCGGTGATCTGTTCGGGAAGATTGTCCTGACGAACTCTTGATGGTGCGTCAGTTCGGCTGATGGGATCCGTCCCATGCGTACGAGCCGAACGACTCGTGTACTGACTGCTGTCGCCCTCTGCTGTGCCGTCCTGACGGCGTCGGGGACCTCGGATGCGGTCGGCGCCACGGAGGTGGCGCCGGCCCAGGACGCCAGGATCCCGCCGCTGACCGACGACCGCGGCCGTGCCCTCACCCTGCGCGGCTGGAACGTCGAGGACAAGGTGCACCGCGGTGAGGAGGCCCTGTCCTCCGTCACCGAGCGGCACTTCCGGGATCTGCGCGCCGCCGGCTTCAACTTCGCCCGGCTGCTGATCTTCTGGGACGATCTGGAGCCGGTGCGCGGGCAGTACAGCGAGGCCTACCTCCGCAAGATCGAGCGTGTACTCGACTGGGCGCGAAAGCACGGCATCCAAGTCCTCCTCGACGCCCATCAGGACGTGTTCGGGCCCGCGTTCGGGCACCGCGGCATTCCCGAGTGGGCGACCAGGACCGACGGGCTGCCCTTCACCCCGCACCCCGACGACTGGTTCGCCGAGTATTTCGAACCCGCCGTCCAGCGCGCGTTCACCCACCTCTACGAGGACTTCGACCTGCGGCACGCCCAGGCGCGCATGTGGCGTGTGCTCGCCGGCCGTTTCGAGGACCATCCCGCCGTCATCGGCTACGACCTGATCAACGAGCCCATGGGCGAGATCGCGGAGGGGGAGGACCTGCCGACCGCCGCGCGGCGCATCGAGGCGGAGCAGCTCACGCCGATGTACAACCGGCTGGCGGACGCGGTCCGTTCCGTGGACCGGGAGAACTGGATCTTCGTGGAGCCGACCCCGATCGTCGGCGAGGGCGTGCCGACCGGGCTCGGCAGGATCGAGGATCCGAGGACGGTCTACGCGCCGCACTTCTACAACACCGCCATGGAGGCCGGCGCGGACTACGACCCCGCCGCCGGCTGGATCGAGGCGTACGAGCGTGCCGTGACCGCGTATCCCGCGCAGTACCGGGTGCCGGTCGTCGTCGGGGAGTGGGGCCCGCTGAACAACGCCCTGCCGAACATGGGCCGCTTCTACCGTGAGGCCCTGACCTCCCTGAACCGCTACAGCTCCGGCTGGGCGGGCTACGTCTGGTGCTACGGCGGCGGATACTGCGCGGTCGACGCGCAGGGCCGGTTCCGTACGAACAAGGAGCAGACCGCCACACCGTACGCCGCGGCCGTGGCCGGGCGGGTCACCGTCGACACGTACGACCCGAAGAGCGGGACCTATCGGATCGAGTACCGGGCGAAGCCGGGTACGACGGAGATCTCGCTGCCGCCGGACGCGAGCGGTTGGCGCGTCGAAGTGACCGGCCAGGCGTGGACCCCGACCACCGACGTCCCGGCACACCGGGCGGTCACCGTGCGCGTCCACGGCCGTCCGGGCGCGCGAGTCGGCGTTGTCGTCAGTCCTCGTACACCACGATGAAGTCGCCGCTGGGGCCCCGGCCGGCGGCGAGCGCCTCGCGCAGCCGGCGCAGATGGCCCGGTGTCAGCTCGAGTGGCGGCTCGTCCGGCTGATGGGCGGTGCCGCGCGGATAGTCCTGGTCCGGGGTGCGGGTCATCTCGATGTGACAGCCGAGGACATGCGTCACCGGGGTCGTGTCGCAGAAGGCCAGCAGCCGGTCGACGGTGGCGGTGAAAGCGGCCAGGTCGCTGATGTACAACCGGCCCGGGTAGAGGGAGTCGCCGGTGAGGAGGAGGCCGGTGTGCCGGTCGTGGAAGACGACGGCGGACTCCTCGTGGCCGGGGCCCGGCAGCAGATCGAGCACCCGCCCACCCAGGTCCAGTTCCGCGGGGCGCAGCGGCCACTGCTCGAAACCGAAGTACGAGATCACCTCGGCCCGCGATGGCCCCACGGTCTCGGTGTGCGGCCGGTCCGCGAACTGCCCGTCGCCGGCGGTGTGGTCGCCGTGCGCGTGCGTGTGGGCCACGATCAGCCCGTACTCCTCCCGTCCCTCCCGCGGACGGAGCCGCAGCCATGCGTCGATAAGCGCGTCGACCGTGGCGCGCAGCGGCATGGCGGCGGGGTCGGCGGTCGCGCCGGAGTCCAGCAGCAGCGCCCGGTCGTTCCCGAACAGCAGGAACAGGAACGGCGCCTCGAAGTGGACGGACTTGTTCTGGCGCAGGATCAGGGTGTGCTCGGAGTACGCGTGGACCTGGATCGCCGGCGCGGGGTCGTCCGCGGGCGAGGGATGCCCGGCGTGCCACCGGACGTCGAGGCGGCCGGCCACGGGGGCGTCCGTACGGAAGTCGATCACGTGGCCCACCGTACGCCGCCCGGTTCGCCCGACGCCGACGGTTTCCCGAGGACGGTTGCACGCCCCTGATGCGGGGCACCACATTTGTCACTCACGCCGTCGCGCGTGAAAGGGGAGGAAGAATCGTGCCAACGGGGGAGCAGAACAGCCGTATTCCGGCCTATCCCGGCGTCGAGCGTTTCGTCGACGCCTTCGACAAACTTGTCGTCCAGCCGCGCCGCACCCGCAGCCGGGTGCCCGTCGTGCTGCTGAGCGAGCCGGACGGCGGGCGGGCGGGCCGCCGGATCGTCGCCGGGTTACGGACCAGGCTGCGCGGGCGCGAGGGCCGGCTCGCGCCACACGCATGGGTGCCCGACTTGCCCGGGGACGCGGCACAGGCGCCGCTCGACCTGTTCGAGCAGATCGCCTTCCAGCTCGACGAGTCCATGCCGCCCGGCACAGGCCGGCTGCGGCTGCCCTCGTACCGGCTGTTGCGTGCCGTCGTCGGAGCCCCCGCCGCCGGGGGCCTGATGGAACAGCGGCCGGGGGAGCTGCGCGACCACTGCTACGCGGAGCACCGTCAGGTGTCGGCGCTCGCCCGCGGCCTGTGGTGGCTCGGCGGCCGGGACCAGGCCAGCGGCGGCACGCTGCTGGAACTGCTGTGGAACTTCATCGCGGGCCCGCTCTTCCAGCGGCTGCCGCGCGCCCTGTACGCCCGGCGGGCAGGCCGCCGCATGCTGGGCCGCGGCCGCTCCGGCGGACGGCGCTGGTACGCGGAGTGGGTGCGCCAGCAGCAGGGCACCCCGCCCGCGAACTTCTTCCGCTCCGCGCTCGACCTCGTCGGTGGCGGCCCCGACGGCGACCCCGAGCAGCTCGACCGCATCCTTGTGCACGCTCTGCTCGCCGACCTGGAGGCCGCAGGACGCAAGAGGGCCTTCGACCCGTGGCGGCGGCGCAGGGTCAGCCGCTTCGTGCTCCTGGTGGAGGAGGCGGGCCCCGCCGAGTCGCGGATCCAGCGGTTCCTGCGGGAACTGCGGTCGGCGATGGAGGACCTGAGGTGCACGTCGGTGGTGGCCGTGGCCGCCGGGGTGCGCACCCTCGCGAGCAGGATCCCCGACATCGAGGTCCCGGGCCTGTCCGCCGCCGGGGCGGATCTGGCCAACATCGCCCAGCGCGGCACCCCGCCGGGCCGGCCGTCGGGGATGGTGGTGCCGGTCGCGGAGGGCCCCGAGGACGACCAGGCGGCGACGTACTGGCTGGGCCGCTGGCCGACGCTCGCCCCGCCCACCCGGCGCTGGGGGCCGGGCACCGAGGTGGCCGCCGCGCTCGGCGCGGGGGTCCTCGCGCTGGCGGTGACGGGCGGCCTGCTCGCCGGGGTGCCGTTCACCGACGTCGGACCCGACCCGTGCCTCGGCTCCACGTTCCTCGGCACGGACGGGCAGTGCGTCGGTGTGGCGGAGGGCGCCGCATCGTTCGGCACCGGCGACAGCGAACGGGCCGTACGCGACGTGCTGCAGCGCATTGAGCAGCAGAACGAACAGGTCGAGAAGGAACTCTCCGGCCGGGCCGGTGACGATCCGCGCCCGCGCGCCCGTACGGTCGTCTACTTCGGCCCGCTCAGCGGCGGCAAGGACGCGGAGGACCCGGTGCGCGGCGGCACGCTCGCCGAACTGCGCGGTCTGGCGCTCGCCCAGGCGTATGTGAACGCGCAGGCGCTGCGTTCCGGCGAGCGGGTGCCGCTGCGGGTGCTGGCCGCGAACGCGGGGGACCGGTTCAAGGACGCTCCGGCCGTGGCCCGGCGGATCGTCGATCTCGCGGAGAAGGACCGCTCGATCGTCGGGGTCGTCGGCTTCGGCCAGAGCCGGCGCCGGACCTACGAGGCGATGCGCATCCTCGACGCGGCGGGCCTGCCGATGGTCGGCACCTCGGGCACCGCGGACGAACTGCTCCGGCAGGGCGAGCACTACTACCAGACGGCGCCGACCGACACCCGCGCCGGCCAGGTCATGGCGTCGTTCGCCGAGCACGCGCCGATGGTGGGCGGCAGGAAGGCGGTGCGGGTGCGGCTCATCGCCGACCCGGCGGACGCGTACAGCGCGAGCCTCGCGAGCGCGTTCCGCGCTGCCTACGGCGACGAGCGGACCGGCATGCTCCTGTACACGCCGACGGATGCGCCGGAGCCGTCCCCGGTGCCCGGCGGTCCCACGGGCCCGTCGGTCCCGGCCGTCGAGGACCTGGCGCGCGAGGTGTGCCGTGCCGTCGCACAGGAGCCGCGCACGGCGGTGGTGTGGGCGGGGCGCGGGAGCCACTTCCAGCTGTTCCTGAACGAGTTGACGCGGGACGCGCGCGACTGCCCGAAGGTGAGCGTGCTCGGCGGTGACGACGTCACCAACGCCCTGACGGAGGAGCGCCGGCCGTGGGAGGTCTTCTCCGGTCTGACGCTGTACTACGTCTCGCACGGCAGGGCGCCGGCGCTGTCCGGGGCGAGTGGCGAAGCCGCGGCCTTTCTCGCGGCGTACGACCGCACCTACGCCGACGACCACGGCACCCGCACGGGCGCCATGCGGCAGGACGCCCATGTGGCGCTGGCATGGGACGCGATGCGCTATCTGGCGGAGGGCGTCGACCAGGCGTGGCGCGGGACGGGTGGCCACGACGAGCGGCTCGGCCGCGGGCTGCTGCAGGCGGTGCTCTACCAGGGCCTCGGCGGCGGGGGCTTCGACGGGGGCACCGGGCGGATCGAGGCCCACGGGGCGGCGGGCGGCGGCCGGGTCACGGAGAAGAAGCTGACGGCGGTGGAGCGCGGCGGCGCGAAGGGGTCGCAGACGGTGCTGCTGTGCGGGACGGTGGCGCGCGGTGATGTGCGGGGCACCTGGGGGTCGGAGAAGCACCCCTGCCCCTGATGTCAACAGAGGTTGACGCCCTTGGGGTGTCAATGTAGGTTGACAGCATGACCGAAGCGACAGATCTCGCCGAGCGCGCCGGCGATCGTGATCCGCGCGTCGGGCTGCGCGCCGTCGCCGCGCTGCGGCGGCTGCTGGAGCAGCTCGAAGCCGTGCAAGTGAGAAGCGCCCGCAACCAGGGCTGGTCGTGGCAGGAGATCGCGGCGGAACTGGGCGTCAGCCGCCAGGCCGTACACAAGAAGCACGGGAGGCTGTGATGTTCGAGCGGTTCACCAAGGACGCCCGAGCGGTGGTGACCGGGGCCACCGCGTGGGCGGAGCGGGCAGAGGCCTCCACCGTGACCCAGGAGCATCTGCTGCTGGCGCTGCTGGACCTGGAAGGGGCCCGGACCTCGTTCGCCTTCCGTGCCCTCGAAGTCATGGACCGGCGGGACTCGCTCGAGGCGTCCTTGGCCGACGCCCGCCGGCGGGGCGGCATGACCAAGGCGGACGAGGAGGCCCTCGCCGGCCTCGGGATCGACGTCGGCGAGATCGTCGCCCGGGTCGAGGAGACCCATGGGGCCGGGGCGCTGTCCGCCGACCGCAGGAACGGGCGCCGGTGGTCGGGCCACCGCGCCTTCACCCGCGAGGCGAAGCAGACCCTCACGAACTCACTTCGGATCGCGCTGGGCAGGCGCGACAAAGTCATCGGCGCGGAACACATCCTGCTGGCACTGGCCACCGGGCCGGGGGTGGTCGCGGAGGTGCTCGCCGACCACGGCGTGACGTATGCGGCCTTGGAGCGGGTGATGTTCGGCGAGCCGGACGGCGGGGCGGCACAGGCGGTCTGAGCCGGCGCCTGCTCGCGGCAGTGGTGCCTCGAGCCCGGGGCGCGGGTCGGGGCGGCGCAAAGCGCCCCGACCCGCGCTCACTCCTTGGGTCCGCGCAGCAGGGCGACGATGTGCGCCGCGGCCGTCGACAGATGGCGGCGGGCCTCGCCCAACTGGTCCGTGGTCACGCCGTGGTCGCGCGCCGCGTCCCGTACGTCGTCGCGGAACCGGTCCAGCAGCCGCTCGAGATCGCGCGCGGGATCGGCCGAACCCTTGGTGTCCACCGCGTCCTTCGCCCAGTCGGGATCGACGTCGGCCGGTTCCGGCTTCACGTACGGCGGCCATGCCGTGCTACGCGCCATCCCGCCGAGCTGCGACGTCAGTTCCATCAGCCCTTCGCGCACACCGGTCGGCCAGTCACCCCGGGCGAAGTGGCCCTGGACCTGCTCCTGCACCTGCCTGGCGATGCGCTGCATCTCGGCGCGGGCGTTCTCGTGTGCCTCCTTGGCCTGTCGGCGCGCCTGCTGGGCGTCCTCGCGCGCACGGCGTGACTCGTCCTTCGCACGGCGCGCCTGCTCCTTCCATTCCTGCTTGGCGCGCTGGAACTCCTCCTTCGCCGCCCGCCACGACTCCTTGTCCCCGAAATCCCCGAAATCCGCGAAATCCCCGAGATTCGCGGAGTCCACGAGGTCTTTGAAGTCCATCGAGCCGGCGAAGCCGTCCCGCCCCGGCTGCCGGCCGCCCCTTTTCGCGCCGGACTCCTTGCGGGTCCGGTTCGCCGCCGCGCGCATCTCGCTGCGCAGCTTGCCGGCCGCATCGCGCACGTCGTCGCGGATCTCCGCCGCGAGTTCGGAGACGGACTCGCGGATCTCCAGCTCCAGATCGGCCAGTTCGCCGCTGCGGCCCGCCAGCTCGGCGCGGCCCGCGTCGGTGATCGAATAGACCTTGCGGCCGCCCTCGGTGGCGTGGGTGACGAGGCCCTCGGCCTCCAGCTTGGCCAGCCGCGGGTAGACGGTGCCCGCACTCGGCGCGTAGAGGCCCTGGAAACGCTCCTCGAGGAGGCGGATCACCTCGTAGCCGTGGCGCGGGGCCTCGTCGAGCAGCTTCAGCAGGTAGAGGCGGAGCCGGCCGTGGGCGAAAACGGGGGGCATGTCAGAGCACCTTCCCACTCGGGGCGTCGGCGGACGCCGCGTCGTACGGTCCGCCCTCGGCCGGTGGCCTGCGCAGCAGCGCGATGGAGCCCGAGACCGTGGTCGCCTTGAGGGTGCCGGTGCCCGCGCCCAGCGTGCCGGTGATCGTCTTCGCGCCCCACTGACCGCTTACCCTGAGATTCTCGAAGGCGTTGGACACCGCGCCGCTCGCGGTGTGCGCCTCGACCCGGGCGTCCGCCGGATGCGGCAGCCGGATGGCGACCTCGCCGGAGACCGTGGTCAGTCGTATGTCCGTGGGCTTCTCGCCGGGGGCGAGGTCGATGACCATGTCGCCGGTGACCGAGTCGGCCTTCACGGTGGACCCGGCGCCGTCGATCACGGTGAGGTCGCCGGAGACCGAGTTGTAGCGCAGGCCGCCGGTGACGGACTGGGCCTCGAGGTTGCCGGAGACGGTTTCCGCACGGACCGTGCCCGAGAGGCCGACCAGCGTGGTGTCGCCGCTGACGCCGCGCACCGCCGTCGGGCCGCGGACGCCGGAGACGACCGCGCCCGCTCCGACGACGCCGACCTCGACGGTCGCGGCGGCCGGTACCGCGAGGGAGACGACGGCTCTGCGGTGATGACCCTTGCGGTCGAGCCACTTGAGGAAGCCCGCCCAGGGCAGATCCTCGTAGGAGACGGTGAGGGTGGAGCCGCTTCGCGTGACGACGAGCGGCGGGCCTTCGACCTCGGAGACCTCCAGGCGGGCGGAACCTTCGTCCGTGCCCACGACGTTGACCGTTCCATTGACGATACGGACGTTGAGCGTCGTCACCGGGCCGTCGAAGGTGAGCTTCCCCGGCTCCGCGACTTCCCATGTCTCTGCCATGGTGCTGACCTCCCGCGCTGCCACGACGCAACATATCGCGTCCCGTTGTGAACACGATATATCGCGGTTACGGCATGTCAAGCGAAAGTCCGCCTCGCTGGACGCGCGGGCCGCCCATGATCGCCTGTTTCAGGGCACATTGCCCTAGCGTGGGGGCATGAACGCGACATCCGTCGGAGCGCTGCTGCTGTGCCGGGCCGGCCCGTCGGCCGTACGGCGCCCGGCCCATCTGCTGCGCGAAGAGGTGCTCCTCGTCCCGGCCGGCCGCGAGTGGAGCGCCCTCGTCCCCGAGGGCCGGCCGTGGCGGGACGGCGGTGAGCACGTCGACGCGGTCGTCGGCGGGTGGGCCGCCGCGCTCGCGGTCGGATCGAGCCGGCCCGTCCTCGCCCTGTGGTGGGACGGCGACCGGGCCGGCTTCACGCTGGCCGTCGGCTTCCGCCGTCCGGTCGGATACATCTGGCTCGCGGACGGCACCCCCGTCGGCGAGGACGAGGCGATGCGCACCTTCGCCGCGCGCCTCGGGCTCGATCCGGTCCTCGACCTCCAGGACCTGGAGCCCCTGACAACCCCCGACCCCGACTCCGACGCGCGGGCGCGGCTGATCGGCCTGACAGCGGTCCTGTCCCGCACGGGCCTCGAACTGCCCGCGGGCCTCGGCCCGGGCGACCCGGCCGACCGGCTGCGCTCGACCGCCCGGCAGGCGGACGCAGAGGCGGTGAAGTCCACCGGCCCGCCCGCGCAGGCAGCGACGGAGCAGGCCGCCGCACTCGCGGAGGGCCCGCCACGCCGCCCGTGGCCGTACGGGCCGGGAGCCCGCCGCGCGGGCGCCGTCCAACTGGGCGTGGGACTGCCCCTGGTGGCCTGGGGCGCCCGGCGGCGCAGCGCCGGATGGGCGGTCGCCGGAGTGGTACTGGTCGCGCACGGCGCGCTGGCGCTGACGTGCGGCACACCGCGGCCGGGTGCCTGACCTCCTCGACGGGACCGCCCTGCCCGCGCTACTCGTCGTCCTCGTCGTCGAGTCGGGCCAGCCAGGTGGCGAGGCGTTCGACGGGGACCTCGAAGTCCGGGTTGAGATCGACGAACGTGCGCAGCTGCTCGGCGAGCCACTCGAAGGTGACTTCCTCCTCGCCGCGCCGCTTCTCCAGTTCCTCGATGCCACGGTCGGTGAAGTACATGGATTAAGGATATGACCTGCGAAAAGCCGGAGGGCCCGGCCCCGCGAGATGCGGGGACGGGCCCTTCGGCGCGAGTCGTCAGGCGTCGAAGACGTCGTTGACCAGCTGCTCCTGCTCCTGCTCGTGGCGCTTCTTCGAGCCCACCGCCGGGGACGAGCCGTGCGGGCGCGAGATGCGGCGCAGGCGCTCGCCGTGCGGGATGTCCGCGCCGACGGCCAGGTCGAGGTGGTCGATCAGGTTGAGCGCGATGAACGGCCAGGCACCCTGGTTCGCCGGCTCCTCCTGGGCCCACAGGTACTTCTCGGCGTTCGGGTACTTGGCGATCTCGGCCTGGAGCTCGGCACCCGGCAGCGGGTACAGGCGCTCGAGGCGGATGATCGCCGTGTCCGTCGTGCCGCGCTTCTTGCGCTCGGCGTCCAGGTCGTAGAAGAACTTGCCGGACGTGAACACGACCTTGCGGACCGCGTTCGCGTCCACCGACTCGTCGCCGATCACCGGGCGGAAGCCGCCGGTGGTGAACTCCTCCGCCTTCGACGCCGCGGCCTTCAGACGCAGCATCGACTTCGGGGTGAAGACGACCAGCGGCTTGTGGTGCGGGTTGTGGACCTGCCAGCGCAGCAGGTGGAAGTAGTTCGACGGCAGGGTCGGCATCGCGACCGTCATGTTGTTCTGCGCGCACATCTGGAGGAAGCGCTCCGGACGCGCGGAGCTGTGGTCCGGTCCCTGGCCCTCGTAGCCGTGCGGCAGCAGCAGCGTGACGCCGGAGTGCTGGCCCCACTTCTGCTCGGCGGAGGAGATGAACTCGTCGACGACGGTCTGCGCGCCGTTGACGAAGTCACCGAACTGGGCCTCCCACATGACCAGAGCGTCCGGGCGGGCCAGCGAGTAGCCGTACTCGAAGCCCATCGCCGCGTACTCGCTGAGCAGCGAGTCGTAGACGTTGTAGCGGGCCTGGTCCTCGGACAGGTAGAGCAGCGGGGTGTAGTCCTCACCGGTCTCCTGGTCCACCAGCACCGCGTGACGCTGGCCGAACGTGCCGCGGCGGGTGTCCTGGCCGGACAGCCGGACCGGGGTGCCCTCCATCAGCAGCGAGCCGATGGCCAGGGTCTCGCCCATGCCCCAGTCGATGGTGCCGTCCTCGACCGACGCCGCGCGGCGCTGCATCTGGGGCATCAGACGCGGGTGCACGGTGATGTGGTCGGGGATGTTGACCTGGGACTCGGCGATCCGCTTGACGATTTCCTGGGAGACCGCCGTGTTCACCGAGACGGGGAACTCGGGCTCGGCGTCCGGGACATGGGCCGGGGCCGGGTGGCTGGTGGCCTCGCGCACCTCGGCGAAGACCTTCTCCAGCTGGCCCTGGAAGTCCTGGAGCGCCTGCTCGGCCTCTTCCAGCGTGATGTCGCCGCGACCGATGAGCGACTCGGTGTAGAGCTTGCGCACCGAACGCTTCTTGTCGATCAGGTTGTACATCTGCGGGTTGGTGAACTGCGGGTTGTCGCCCTCGTTGTGACCGCGGCGGCGGTAGCAGATGAGGTCGATCACGACGTCCTTGTTGAACGCCTGACGGAACTCGAAGGCCAGGCGGGCCACGCGGACCACGGCCTCCGGGTCGTCGCCGTTCACGTGGAAGATCGGCGCTTCGATCATGCGGGCCACGTCGGTGGCATACATGGACGAGCGCGACGACTCCGGGGCGGCGGTGAAGCCGACCTGGTTGTTGATGACGATGTGGACCGTGCCGCCGGTGCGGTAGCCGCGCAGCTGCGACATGTTCAGCGTCTCGGCGACCACGCCCTGGCCGGCGAAGGCCGCGTCACCGTGCAGGGCGACCGGCAGGACGGTGAAGTCCGTGCCGCCCTTGTTGATGACGTCCTGCTTGGCGCGGGCGACACCCTCGAGGACCGGGTCGACGGCCTCCAGGTGGGACGGGTTGGCGACCAGCGAGACCTTGATCTGCTCGCCGTCGAGGCCGGTGAACGTGCCCTCGGCGCCCAGGTGGTACTTGACGTCGCCGGAGCCGTGCATCGACTTCGGGTCGAGGTTGCCCTCGAACTCCCGGAAGATCTGCGCGTACGACTTGCCGACGATGTTCGCCAGCACGTTCAGCCGGCCGCGGTGGGCCATGCCGATGACGACCTCGTCGAGGCGCGACTCGGCGGCCGAGTCGATGACCGCGTCGAGCAGCGGAATGACGGACTCGCCGCCCTCCAGCGAGAAGCGCTTCTGGCCGACGTACTTGGTCTGCAGGAAGGTCTCGAAGGCCTCCGCCGCGTTCAGCCGGCGCAGGATGCGCAGCTGCTCCTCGCGCTCCGGCTTGGAAGTGGCGCGCTCCACCCGGTCCTGCAGCCACTTGCGCTGCTTCGGGTCCTGGATGTGCATGAACTCGATGCCGGTGGTGCGGCAGTACGACTCGCGCAGCACGCCCAGGATGTCGCGCAGCTTCATCATCGACTTGCCGGCGAAGCCACCGACGGCGAACTCGCGCTCCAGGTCCCAGAGCGTGAGCCCGTGCTCGGTGATGTCCAGGTCGGGGTGCTTGCGCTGGCGGTACTCCAGCGGGTCGGTGTCGGCCATGACATGGCCCCGGACCCGGTAGGAGTGGATCAGCTCGAAGACCCGCGCGGCCTTGGTGACGTCGTCGTCGTGCGAGGCGTCGATGTCCTTGAGCCAGCGGACCGGCTCGTAGGGGATGCGCAGCGACTCGAAGATCTCGTCGTAGAAGTTCTCCTCGCCGAGGAGGTAGTTCGCGACGATCCGCAGGAACTCGCCCGACGCGGCGCCCTGGATGACACGGTGGTCGTACGTCGAGGTGAGCGTCATCACCTTGGAGATGCCCAGCTTGTTCAGGGTGTCCTGCGAGGTGCCCTGGAACTCGGCCGGGTAGTCCATCGAGCCGACGCCCATGATGACGGACTGTCCGGGCATCAGACGCGGCACGGAGTGGACGGTGCCGAGGCCGCCGGGGTTGGTCAGCGAGACGGTGACCCCGGTGAAGTCGTCCATCGTCAGCTTGTTGTTGCGGGCGCGGCGGACGATGTCCTCGTAGGCCTGCCAGAACTCGAAGAAGTTCAGCGTCTCGGCCTTCTTGATGCCCGCGACGACCAGCTGGCGGTCGCCGTTGGGCTTCACCAGGTCGATGGCCAGACCGAAGTTGACGTGGTCGGGCTTGACCAGGGTCGGCTTGCCGTCCTTCTCCGCGAAGGACCAGTTCATCGACGGCATGGCCTTGATGGCCTGCACCATCGCGTACCCGATCAGGTGCGTGAAGGAGATCTTCCCGCCCCGGGCGCGCTTGAGGTGGTTGTTGATGACGATGCGGTTGTCGAAGAGCAGCTTCACCGGGACGGCGCGCACGGACGTGGCCGTGGGCAGCTCCAGCGACGCGTTCATGTTCTTCGCGACCGCGGCGGCCGGGCCGCGCAGTGTCACGAACTCGGGGCCGTCCGCCGGCTCGGCGGCGGGCTTGGCGGCGGGCTTGGCGGCCGGTGCGGGCTTGGCCGCGGCCGGCTTCGCGGGCTGCGCCGGAGCGGCCGCGGGGGCCGGCTCGGCGGGAGCCGCGGGCGCCGGCGCCTTGACGGCGGGCGCGGGCTGCGCCGGGGCCTGCGCCGGAGCGGCGGCGGCCGGGGCGGGAACCGCCGGGGCCCCGTCGCCCTGAGTCTGCTTCGCCCCCGCGGCGGGAGCATCCGCCGTGGCGGCCGCTCCCGGCTTGTAGTCGGCGAAGAAGTCCCACCAGGCACGGTCGACCGAATTCGGGTCCTGGAGGTACTGCTGGTAGATCTCGTCGACGAGCCACTCATTGGCACCGAACGCGGCGGCAGGGTTGTGACCCTGCCTGGCTTGGTCGGTCGAGATGCTCGAGTTACTGGGGGACTGAGACGACACGGCGAGAACCGCCCTCTTCCGCTTCACAAGGTGATGGACAGCGGAAATAAAGGCTACGCCTCCCTGGCCGGGAGGTGCAGGCCGGGCCGGTCAACGTCGCGCAAGTCACACCGAAGGGCGCGTTTCGGGGTCGTGAATGGCGGGAAACAAGCATGGTTTGCCCGCGTCGGGGTATGCCTGACGGCGGCTACGGGCCCTCGGCCCGCACCTTCGACGGAGGCACGGCAACGTCGTGACCGGCCGCTTTCCGCGGCTTCGCCCGGCTGCTTCCCGCGTCCCGAACGTCTACACCCCGGTGCAGGCACCGGCTCCACCGGAGCGGCCGCGCCGCGTGAATCTCGGCTTCCGGTTCGAACCCTACGTCAAGCCCGCGCCGCTCTGATTCCCGGAAGAGTGACCCGGATCCGGCAGCCGTGTGCGGATTCGGCCACCCCGATGCGCCCGCCGTGCAGATCGACGGCCCAGCGCGCGATCGCCAGGCCCAGACCCGTACCCCCGTCGCTGCCGGGTCCGTGCGGGGACGGGACGCCGCCCCGGTTGAAACGCTCGAAGACCCGGTGGCGCTCCTGCTCGGGGATGCCCGGTCCCTCGTCGAGAACTTCCAGGTCGAGGGACTCCGGGTGGGGGCCGCGCCGGGCCCGTACCGTGACCCGGCCATGGGGCGGCGAGTGCTTCACCGCGTTGTCGATGAGATTCGCCACCACCTGGTGCAGCCGCTCCGCGTCCGCGTGCGCGGTCAGCTCCGGCGGCGACACGTCCAGATGCAGATGGACGTCCGTGCGGGTGTGGTGGCCGGAGCCCGAGGCCAGGCCGCGCCGCGAGGACGCCAGATTGGCCTCCTTCAGCACGCCCGACAGATACGGCCACACCTCGAAGCGCCGGGCCTTCAGCGGAAGCACACCGTTGTCGAGGCGGGACAGGTCGAGCAGTGTCTCGACGAGACGGCCCAGGCGCTCGGTCTGCTTGAGAGCCGTCCGCATCGTCTCCGGATCGGCGGCGGACACCCCGTCGACCACGTTCTCCAGAACGGCCCGCAGCGCGGCGATGGGGGTGCGCAGCTCGTGCGAGACGTTGGCGACCAGCTCCTTGCGGTGCCGGTCCACGGCCTCCAGGTCGTCGGCCATGCGGTTGATCGTGGAGGCCAGGTCGCCGAGCTCGTCGCGGCGGTCCGCGCCGCGCACCCGGCGGGTGTAGTCCCCGTGCGATATGCCCTTCGCGACGGTGTTCATCTCGTCCAGCGGCGCGGTCAGACCGTGCGCCACGAACTGGGTGATCAGCAGGGTCGCGATGATCGTGAAGACGGTGATGAACCGCAGTTCGGTCTTGCTGTGCAGGGCCATCAGCAGCAGACCGGTGGTGATGAAGACCGAGACCACGACGAGCGTACTGAGCTTGGTCTTGATCGATATCGTGATGGACGCGGTGCTCAGCCGCTTCCATGGTCCGCCGGTCCACCGCCGTCTCATGGCGCCGGCGTCTCCAGCGCGTAACCGACTCCGTGGACGGTGCGGATGCGCTCGGCGCCGATCTTGCGCCGCAGCGCCTTGATGTGGCTGTCGACCGTGCGCGTGCCGGACGCGTCCGCCCAGTCCCACACCTCCGCGAGCAACTGCTCGCGGGACAGGACCGCGCGCGGCGTGTTCGCCAGGCACACCAGCAGGTCGAACTCGGTCGGCGTCAGATGCACGTCCTCGGCCCGCACCCGCACCCGGCGCTGTGCGTGGTCGATCTCCAGCTCGCCGAGCCGCAGGATGCCGCTGCGCGGCGTCACCGCGGCGAGCGCCGCCCGCTCCACCCGGCGCAACAGGACATGCACCCGGGCCGCGAGCTCCCGCATCGAGAACGGTTTGGTCATGTAGTCGTCGGCGCCGACGCCGAGCCCGACGAGCATGTCCGTCTCGTCGTCCCTGGCGGTCAGCATCAGTACCGGCACCGGCCGCTGGGCCTGCACCCGGCGGCAGACCTCGAGCCCGTCGAAACCGGGCAGCATGACGTCCAGGACCATCAGGTCCGGTTGCCAGGCATCGGCCGCGTCGACGGCCGCCGGCCCGTCGAGAGCGGTCTGCACCAGGAAGCCCTCGGCCCGCAGCCGCGCCGCGATGGCGTCGACGATCGTGGCGTCGTCCTCGACCACCAGCACCCGGCGCTGGGCACCGGGAGTGGCCGCGACGCCGCCTTGCGTGGTGTGTGTCTGCTCCATCGCCCCGCCCTTGTACGCGTTCTCTGCGAGCTGCATGTGGATCTCTGGTTCGAAGGTGGATCCCGTGTGTAGTCCAGCAGCGTAAAGGCACCGACGGCATCCCGGCTACGCAGGGCGAACCCCGAGGTGGACCACGTCCGGTACGCCCCGGGCAACACGCATCTCTTCGGTTCTTACCCCGCTGAATCCGGCATTCCGCAACGCATCCTCGAATTCCGCGGACGGCTGGGCGGACCATACGGCCAGTACCCCGCCGGGCTCCAACGCGCCCTGGCAGGCGGTGAGTCCGGAGGGCGAGTAGAGGTTCGTGTTGTCCTCCGTGACGGTCCAGTCGGGCCCGTTGTCGATGTCCAGGCACAGAGCGTCATAACGGTCCGTGGTCGAACGGAGATGGGTCAGGAGGTCCGTGTGAAGGATCACGCAGCGCGGATCGCCGAGGGCCTCACCGGAGATCGCGGCGAGCGGTCCCGAACGGTGCCAGTCGATGATGGCCTGCTCGCGCTCCACGACGACGATCCGCCGCCAGGACGGGTTCGCGGCGGCATGGGCGAGCGAGAAGCCCACCCCGAGTCCGCCGACGAGCACGCTGGGAGCGACGTTTCCCGTGTCGAGCGCTGCGTACGCGGCGTCGACGAGCAGCCTCTCCGACCGTCCGTCGGAAGTGTCCATCAGGAAGCACCCGTTGGCGATGATCTCGTGCACCGTCGTGTCCCCGCGCTGCCGCCGCCGCAGCACGACCTCCCCATAGGGCCCCTCGCGCCGGTCGAGCGTGACAGGGGCGTCGGTCTCGGGGAACTGCATGGCTTTCGGCCTCCGGGCGGCGATGGAGTGACGACACGGATCACTGCCATCTTCTCCGGCCTTAGACGAAGGGGACAAACCCGTTTTACGACCGCGGGCCCGGCCGCCCCCTCGCGTCGGCTGACCTTGAGGGTCTTGTCGTACGAC
>NZ_JBEXRZ010000106.1:0-23682 GCF_040613325.1 Streptomyces sp. NPDC006283
AGACGCCCGGTCCTCGCGGTCGTGCTCGGCGCGCTGATGGTGCCGCACAACCTGCTGCTGATGCCGATGTTCGTGATGATCAGCGGGATGCTGTTGAAGCGCTCGGGCAACAGCACGTACGCGACTCCGATGCACCGGCTGCTCGTGGAGCCGAAGCCGAAGAACTGGATGTTCGCCGACGGCGCGGAGCTGGTGCTCAGGTAGTCGTCCCGCATCGTCAGCCAGCCCGGCGTTCGGTACAGGGAGGGCTGCTCGTCGACCCCGAGCTCCGCCCCCCGGCGGCGCTGGATCAGCTCCAGCTCCCACAGGTGCTGCTCGGGCACCTGGCCGGCCTGGCTCTCCTTCGCACGCGCCACATGGGCGTCGGCGGCGGCACGGAAAGCGGAGTGCCGGAGGGTGGTGTCCGTCGACGGGTCGTCCATCGCGGCGACGAACGCGAGCATCTCCGGGGTGACGACGCGCATCGCCTCCGTCCGCCCGTGCCGGTACTGCCGCGTCGCGATCGATTCGTACGTCGCACCGAGCCGGCCCTTCGCCCGCTGGTGGGCCAGCTGATAGGCGACCTGGACGAACGCGTCCGGCGACACCCCCAGCGCCTTGGCCGCACTGCTGCCGAAGTCCTCGAAGGACACGGTGCCGGTCGCGGTGTTCCGCCCGTACGCGGCGAATGCGTCGGCGGCGGCGCGCACCTGCGTGCGCAGGGCGTCGTCGAGCGCGAACACGATCGGCTCCAGTGCGGGCTGTCCCTGGGAGCGGGCCCCGGACCGGCGTGAGAACTCCTCGGCTGGGCTGGTGAGCAGGGCGTCGGTGAAGCTGAGGATGGTGGTGCCGTCCAGCTCGCAGTGCTCGACGTTGATGCCGGCGCGCCCGTCGGCGAAGACGACGAACGAAACGGCCTTGTCGAACCACCGGTTGCCGCGGTCGCCGTACAGCAACTGGTCGCAGGCGTCCTGAGTGCTCTCCGGTGCGAAGTCCTCCAGACAGACGCAGAACAGTGCGGTCTCGACGGTGTCGAGCGCGTCGGCGTTACCGGGGTGGCAGGCGACGAGAGAGGCCCGGGCGGCGGCCCATTCGGCGCGGGCCATGGTGGTCAGGTGCCCCACCGAGGTGTCCTCGCCGGCCGGCTCGTCGCCCGCCTTCATCACCGCGCGCAGCCCCGCCTCGAGTTCGTCCAGGGCGTGCGGGACGCCGTCGGGACCGATGACGTCGAGCCGGAACATCCGGCCGCGGAAGAACACCACGATGTGACGGGCGTCGGACGGACCAGGCCAGGCGTCGGTGTACGGGGCGCGGACGGTGTCCTGCTGCGCGCCGGGGATTCTGGTGGTGGAGAACAGGAACTTGTTCTGCACCATCGACTGGGGTGCTCCGCGCTGCACCACTGGCGCGATGAGCCCGTCGTCGAGCTGCCGCTTGTGGTCGAGGGCCCCGGCGATGAGTCCGGCCGCCCGCTCCACCTGGGGGCGGCCCGTGTCCCTGAACAAGAAGAAGAAGTTGGCGTTCAGAGCGATCCGGTCCCGGCGGCCCAGGTAGCGGTAGGGCCAGAAGGTGTCGAGCCAGCTGTGCACACCCTCCGTGGCGTCGTACTCCTCCAGCGCCGCGTGCAGGACCCGGCCGGGGCCACCGGGTCGCAGGAAGGCGGCCACCTCTGCCTCGGTCGCCGCCCGCTCGTCCGGCGTCAGCAGCGGCGCGCACCAGGCGAGGAACTTCTCGCAGCTGGCTTCCAGGGTGGGCAACGGCACCCGCGGCAGGTCGGCCTCCCGGGCGAAGGTCGCGTTCACCGCTGCGTCCTGACTGGTCTTCAATTCTGCTCTCGATTCGGATCGTCGATACCTGGGGTGTCGTGCGGGCGGGAAAGATAGAGCTGTGCGTAGAGCCAGCCTTCCGCTTCGAGGCCCCTCGCATCCACTCCGGCGTCCGACATGCTCCCGAGCACGAGCGCCTGTTCCTGCGGGGAGGCGAAACGGCGCTGTTTGAACACCTCGTCGACGCGGATGGTGCGGTAGCCCAGTCCTCCCAGTGCCTGCTCCACGGGGTCGAAGGGGAACATCCGCAGCACGAAGTGCGCCATCCAGGGCCGTCGGGGGCCCTGCGCCTCGACGATCCGTACGAGTGTCCGCTCGGTGACGTAGCCGAGGCAGCCGGTCGAGATCACCAGGTCCGCCCCCGCGAGCTGGGCGCGCTGTCGCAGCGTGGGCTCGTTGGCCTCCAGGTCGGCGTGCACCGCGTCGTCGAGGAACCCGGCCTCGTGCGCGTAGGACAGTGCGTGGTGGGAGGTGTCGAGGCCGGTGACACGGATGCGCTGGGCGGGCTGATGCGAGCGGGACAGCTTCCGGTCGCGGGCGAGCAGGGCTTCGCGGCTCTTCCCGTCGAGGTCCTCGTCGGCGTAGCGGGCGTAGAGCTCGTCCATGGTCACGTCGTACTTGAGCAGCGCAGCGTTGATTCCGTACGAGCAGCCGATGTCCACGATGTGGGGCACGGTGACGTGCCGAGCTTCCCGATACTCCTTCACGAGTTTCGCGAAGTAGGGTTTCGCCTGCTGTGGAACGCAGTAGTCGAGGGGGCGCAGCAGGCGGAAGTAGGCCCGGGGATCGGGCTGTGTGTAGATGTGGTCGAGCGTGACTTTCCCGGTCGCGTCGAAACGCACAGGGCTTACTCCTCGTCGATCGCAGAGTGGGGGGCGGCGGCTGTGCCGGTCGGTGGGTCGGTCAGTCCAGCAGCGCGTCGCCTCGGACGGCCCGGCCCTCGGCCGCCAGATGCTCGGGCAGTACGCGGCCGAAGAGCTGCCGGGTGCGGGCCACGCTGCCGACGACGCCGGGGCGCTCGCTGTAGGCGAAGATCGCGGAGTGGCGTGCGACGCCGCCCCGGACGGGGCTGACCCGGTGCAGCGAGTAGCGGCCCTTGAACAGCTGCAGGTCACCCGGTTGCAGGGGGAGGCTGCGGACGAGTGTCCCGCCCCGGCCTTCGAGCACGTCCCGGACGTCGTCGAAGCTCTCCTCGTGCGCGGACCGGATCCCCGGGCAGTACTCGAAGTCACCGCCGGTCTCGGCCTGTTGGGTGAGCATGCTGACCGTGTACTCGTTGGTGTCGAAGTGCCAGGGGTGTTCCCTGCCCGGCGCGACGACGTTGAGGACGAGCCCGGAGAGCGGGTCCGCGAGTTCGTAGAGCTCCGGAAGTCCGAAGCACAGTGCGACGAAGCGGTGGAACAGTTCGTCGGAGTAGAGGCGGCTGATGACGGCGTCGTCGGGGATGCGGTCCCGGGCGACGAAGGCGTTGCCGCGCTCGAAGGTCTTCCGGCCCGGGTGGTCGTCCGGCAGTTCCGCGTCCACCGCGATGTTGTAGACGTTGACCGTTTCGGTGTCGAAGTGCGCCCGGGACGCGATGGCCGAGCACTCGCGGCTCAGCGTGTCGCGCAGTGACGGACGGATGAAGTCGGTCAGCACGGTGCAGCCGAGGGCGGACAGTTCACGCCGGGCACGGGACACCACGGCGCGGCCCTCGGCACTGTCGAGTTCCGACAGGGGGTAGCGGGCGGTGTCGACGACCTGGTCCAGTTTTGCGGCTTCCAAAGAGCTCACTCGATCCTCTCCACGTGCGGGCAGACCGTTCCGAGGTGTCCTGCCCCCACCTCGGCTCTTCAGTAACTGAACTAACCAGTAACTGAGTTGAAGCTCCCACAGTGCCGCCGGATTGTCTGTGACACGCCCCACTGGACCCGGGGGTGTCATGGGGCGGAGCGTTGCCGCTGCCCTCGGTGCCCCCCTATGCCCCGTTGCTCCGACGCCGTCGCGCCGGCGGCGGCACCCACCGAGAGGAACGAGCGACCGCCCCGCGCCGCGGAGGAGCCGACGATCCGCGGTTCGCCGAGTTCGAGACGTACGCGAGGTAACAGGCGCTGCTCGTGAGGCACTTCACCCTCTTGGCCGCTTCCCCACGGGTCGCGGCCGGGGCCTCACGTCCCCGCAGCCGCGCACGGGGCGCTCAACACGCTGGGCCTCACGCCGGGCAGCTGAACCAGACACCCGCGCGCTGATCACTTGCCGACTTTTCTGACGCATCGCCAGGTCAGATCGGGAGGGATGCGTCGGGCGCCCCCGGAAGCGCTGTGCCGTCCGATGGCTCAGGACGCCGCCAGGGGCGCGTCAACGGGTGCCGTCGGCCGTGGTCCAAAGGCGTGGCCGGCCCGTGCGCCGGCATGGCAGGCCCCTCTGCCCGGTAAGCGCGGGAAGCCGCCGCCGGCCCGTGACGCACTCCACACAGCCAAGGGCACTTTCAAATAGGAATGCTGCATTCGTATTTGCTAGCGTCCGGGCTGTGCGACTGACAAAGTTCACCGACCTGGCACTGCGATCCGTCATGCGCCTGGCGGTCTGCGCCGATGGCGAGGTACTCACCACCCGCGAGGTGGCCGACGCCATGGACGTGCGGCATACGCATGCGGCGAAGGCGATCACCCGCCTGCAGCACCTCGGCGTGGTCGAGGCGCGGCGCGGCCGCGGCGGAGGGCTCGCCCTGACCGGCCTCGGCCGGCACGCCTCGGTGGGCTGGCTGGTGCGTGAGCTCGAAGGCGAGAGCGAGGTCGTCTCCTGCGACGACCCGCCGTGCCCCCTGCGCGGGGCCTGCCGGCTGCGGCGCGCACTGCGCGACGCCCAGGAGGCGTTCTACGCCTCGCTCGACCCGCTGACCGTCGCCGACCTCGTCACCTCGCCCACCGGGCCGGTGCTGATCGGCCTGACCGGCCCTCCGCCGCAGTAGCCGAGCCCGCACACCTCTGCACCTCAGGCGCGGTTTGCACACACATCAAAATGCGAAGATCATTTACCAGTTAGGAGTCGCCGTGCTCTCCGAGCAGTCCGCCCCCGTCGTCCGGGCCACCCTTCCGGCGGTCGGAGCCGCCATCGAGGACATCACCGAGCTGTTCTACCGGAAGCTGTTCGACGCCCACCCCGAACTGCTGCGGGACCTGTTCAACCGCGGCAACCAGGCGAACGGGGAGCAGCAGAAGGCACTGGCCGGCTCCATCGCGGCGTTCGCGGGCCTGCTGCTGGACAAGCCGGACGCCCGCCCCGACGCATTGCTGGCCCGGATCGCGCACAAGCACGCCTCGCTGGGGATCACCTCCGACCAGTACAAGATCGTCCACAAGCACCTCTTCGCGGCGATAGCCGACGTGCTCGGCGACGCGGTCACCGGCGAGGTCGCCGCAGCATGGGACGAGGTCTACTGGCTCATGGCCAACGCCCTGATCGCCATCGAGGCCCGTCTCTACCAGGAGGCCGGCGCCGCGGAGGGCGAGGTCTGGCAGCGCATGGAGATCACCGAGCGGCGCCAGGAGACACCCGAGGTCGTCTCCTTCCTCCTGCGGCCCGGTGACGGTCGCCCGGCTGCGCCCTTCCGGCCGGGCCAGTACGTCAGCGTCCAGGTGGAACTCCCGGACGGAGCTCGCCAGATTCGTCAGTACAGCCTTTCCGCCGCTCCCGGCAAGCCGCTCTGGCGGATCAGCGTCAAGCGCGTCCGCGACGTGGCGAAGCCGGACGGCGAGGTCTCGTCCTGGCTCCACGAGCACGCACAGCCGGGCGACTCGCTGACCGTGTCGGCGCCGTTCGGCGACCTGACCCTGGCGGAGAGCGACGGCCCACTGCTGCTGGCGTCCGCGGGGATCGGCAACACGCCCATGCTGGCCATGCTCGGGCACCTGGGCTCCACCGGCTCCCACCGCCGCGTCATCGCGGTCCACGCCGACCGCTCCCCCGCCGGCCACGCGCACCGGGAGGAGCACCTCGCCCTGGTGCGCGCGCTGCCGAACGCCCGGCACCACCTGTGGTACGAGGTGCCGGGCGACCAGGCACCGGAGGCGGCGGCAGGCCAGGCCGATGTGGGCGGCCTGGCACTCCCGGCAGACCTGACCGCCTACCTGTGCGGGCCGACGCCGTTCATGCGGGCGGTGCGCGGCGACCTGCTGCGGCGCGGTGTGCCCGCGGAAAGGATCCACTACGAGGTCTTCGGGCCGGACCTCTGGCTGGGCCAGTAGGAGCTGAACGACAAGGTCGGGCGCAGCGCTCGCGGATACGGTACGGCCCCACCGGCGAGCCGTGCCGTGTCCGTGTGACCGGTTCGCACCCTCAAGGGACGACACACGCAGAGAGGGGTACACCGTATGAACGCCACTTCGGCGGCCGTCGCCGCCGCGGTTGTCTTCGTCTGGCTCGGGATGGTGCTGGCCATCTCCTTCCTGGAGGCACCGCTGAAGTTCCGGGCCCCGGAGGTGACGGTACGGATCGGCCTGGGCATCGGCCGCCTTGTCTTCCGCGCGCTCAACCGGGTGGAGACCGTGCTGCTCGTTGTCGTGATCGCGGCGGTCGCCGTCGGCGACCCGCCGGCGCCCGTAGTGGTCTTGACGGCCGTGGCAGCCGCGGTGCTGGTGATCCAGCTCGCCGGTGTCCGGCCCGCCCTCAACCGCCGGTCGGACCAGGTGCTGGCAGGAGAACAGGTACCCCGCTCCCGACTGCACCTGCTCTACGTGGCCTGCGAGGTGGCCAAGGTCCTGACCCTGCTCGGGCTGGGCACGACCGTGCTGATGACCTGAACATCACTGCGCGCCTCCGTATCGGTCCCACCGTCCCCAGAGCGGGCGCGCGGGGTTGCCCACGTAGTGGTACCTCTGGTCGGCGCCGGCCACCCCCGCGCCGTAGTGCCTTGCAGGGACGGCTCCTTCGCCGTAGAGCTGCGTCGCGAGGGGTGATGCCACCCATTGCCAACTGTCCGGCACTTCACAGCTGCTCCTGACGGCAGGCCCATCGACCCGTCTGGCCCTGTCGGACTGTGCACGCGGGGCGATCGGCACAAGGCTGGACGCCGAGCCCATGAGTTCCCCACGTCCCCATCCTGCGGAAGGAGCGTGACCGGTGTGGCCCGGAACCGCCGACTGATCCTGAGCTCACCGCCCGAGGTCTGGCGCCTGTTGTCCGACGGCCACCGCTACGGGGAGTGGGTGACAGGGACCCAGCAGGTCCTCGCGGCCGACCCGCACTGGCCGGAAGTGGGCGCCCGCCTGAAAGTCCGGGTCGGCACCGGGCCCATCACGCTCGACGACACCTGCGTGGTCCGGATCTGCGAACCGCAGCGCCGCCTGGAACTGGAAGCGCGGGCAGCCCCCTTCGGCGCGGCCCGCATCGCCATGACCTTGCTCCCCTGGGGGGAGAACACGCTCTTCACCCTCGACTGGCACCCCCTCCGGGGCCCCGGCACCCGGATGCACGGGCTCCCCGTGGACTACCTCGTCTCGATCCGCAACGGCATGATGCTGACGAAGCTGGCCCGGATCGCGGTGAGCGAGCATGACGCCCGTGCTTGAGGGCATCGCAGCGGAGGGCGTCGTCGAGACCCGCTCCCGCTAGGACGCGCGACGCGGCTTCCGCCGCGCGGTGGCGGTCTTCTTGGCGGCCGTCTTCTGGGCCGCGGTCTCCTTCGCAGCCGTCTTCTTCGCGGGCGTCTTCTTCGCGGGCGTCTTCTTCGCAGCCGTCTTCTTGGCCGTCTTCTTGGGCTTCGGCATCTCGTGCACCGTGGCGTGTTCGCCCTCGCCACGGGACTCGCGGGCCTGCGCCACGGAGGCGTTCAGCGCGGCCATCAGATCGACGACCTGCCCACCCGCTTCCGGCTCCGCCGCGGACGGGGCCGGCTGCTTGCCCTCCGCCTTGGCCGCGATGACCTCCTCGAGCGCCTCGCGGTAGCGGTCGGTGTAGTGGGAGACGTCGTCCTGACCCATTGCGTCCATGAGCGCGAGCGCCCCGTCGACCTCCGAGTCGCCGATCTCCACGGCAGGCGGCGCCAGCAAGGCGGGCGAGCGGATCTCGTCGGGCCAGTGCATCGAATGCAGGACGATCACGTCCTCCTTCACGCGCAGCAGCCCGAGGCGCTCGCGGCCCCGGAGCGCGAACTTGGCCACCGCGACCTTTGCACTCCGACCGAGAGCCTGGCGCAGCAGCTTGTAGGGCTTGGCGGCGACCTGGCCGTCGGCCTGCAGGTAGAAGGAGTCCCCGAGCCGTACCGGGTCGATCGACTCCGCCGGCACGAACGCGACGATGTCGATCGCCTTCGCGGTCGGCAGCGGCATGTCCGCCAGGTCCTCGTCCGTGATGGCGACCAGCTGGTCCTTCGCGACCTCGTAGCCCTTGATGATCTCGTTGTCGGACAGTTGTTTTCCGTCCAGCTCGCAGATCTTGCGGTAGCGGATCCGGCCCATGTCCTCGAGGTGCACCTGCCGGAACGAGATGTCGTGGCTCTCGGTCGCGTTGACGACCTTGATCGGGATCGTGACCAGCCCGAACGAGATGGCGCCGGACCAGATGGGACGGGGCATGACGAGACCTCCGGTACAGCCCCGAGAGGGCAGGCCGGACCCGTTCGGGTGTCACCTGCCATGGCCCTTCATTACACCCCTCACCGTAGAACGCCGAGCGTGCGGCCGCCCGTTTGCGGCCGCCCGGGGTGACACGCGCTGCTCCGTCGTCTGAAAGGCGGCCCGGTGCGGAGTACCGCTCGGGCAGGCCGCGCAGCGCGTCCCCGAGCCCCTCGGCGAGCTGTACGCCGTGCGGCCCGGGTCGGACACACCCGTGATGTCCGACCCGGGCCCATGGGGATCAGGAGCTGCCGGTGGCCAGCTCGGCGCGGACCTCACGGGCAGCCGTGACGAGGTTCTCCAGGGAGGCACGGGTCTCGGGCCAGCCTCGGGTCTTCAGGCCGCAATCGGGGTTGACCCAGAGCCGTTCCGCCGGGATGGCCTCAAGCCCCTTGCGCAGGAGGGCCGCTGCCTCCTCGGCACTCGGGACACGCGGCGAGTGGATGTCGTAGACGCCGGGCCCGGCCTCGCGGGGGTAGCCGTGGGCGGCCAGCTCGCGGGCGACCTGCATGTGGGAGCGAGCGGCTTCCAGGCTGATGACGTCGGCGTCGAGGTCGTCGATGGCCTGAACGATGTCGCCGAATTCCGCGTAGCACATGTGGGTGTGGATCTGGGTGTCCGGGCGTACGCCGCTGGTGGTGAGGCGGAACGACTCGGTGGCCCAGTCCAGATAGTCGGCGTGGTCGGCGGCGCGCAGCGGCAGCGTCTCGCGCAGGGCCGGTTCGTCGACCTGGATGACGGATGTGCCGTTGGCCTCGAGGTCGTTCACCTCGTCGCGCAGGGCGAGCGCGACCTGGCGTGCCGTTTCGCGGAGCGGTTGGTCGTCCCGGACGAAGGACCAGGCGAGCATGGTGACCGGGCCGGTCAGCATGCCCTTGACGGGGCGGTCGGTCAGCGACTGTGCGTAGGTGGTCCAGCGCACCGTCATCGGCTCGGGGCGGGAGATGTCGCCGGCCAGGATCGGCGGGCGGACGTAGCGGGTTCCGTAGGACTGCACCCAGCCGTGCTGGGTGGCGAGGTATCCGGTGAGCTGTTCGGCGAAGTACTGCACCATGTCGTTGCGTTCGGGCTCGCCGTGCACAAGGACGTCGATGCCAACCTTCTCCTGGAAGGTGAGCACCTCTCGGATCTCGTCCTTGATCCGCTCCTCGTACCCTGCGATGTCGATCCCGCCGGTCCGCAGGTCGGCCCGGGCGGTGCGCAGTTCGGAGGTCTGCGGGAACGAGCCGATGGTCGTCGTGGGCAGGAGCGGCAGGCGCAGGTGCGCGCGCTGGGCGACGGTCCGCTCGGCGTAGGGCTGCGAGCGCCGTCCGTCGGCGTCGGTGACGGCCGCGGTGCGGGCCCGCACCGCGGGATCACTGGTCAGCGCGGATCCGGCCCGGGAGGCCAGATCGGCACGGTTCGCGGCGAGTTCCGCGGCAATGGTGTCGGTGCCCTGGGCAAGACCGCGCGCGAGGACCACGATCTCCTGCGTCTTCTGCCGTGCGAAAGCGAGCCAGCGGGCGATCTGCGGGTCGATGTCGCGTTCGGCGGCGGCGTCCAGCGGGACGTGCAGGAGCGAGCAGGACGCGGAGACGTCCACGCGGTCGGCGAGGCCCAGGAGCGTGCCGAGGGTGGCGAGGGACTGCTCGTAGTCGTTGATCCAGATGTTGCGCCCGTTGACGACACCCGCGACCAGCCGCTTTCCGGGCAGCCCGCCGGCCGCGGCGAGGTCGTCGAGGTTGGCGCTGCCCGATTCGGTGAAGTCGAGCGCGAGGCCCTCGACCGGAGCCTTGGCCAGGACGGTCAGCGCGTCGCCGAGCCGCCCGAAGTACGAGGCGATCAGCAGCTTCGGCCGGTCGGTGGCGGCTCCCAGATGGCGGTAGGCGCGGGCTGCGGCATTCAGCTCGGCCGGGCTGCCTGCCGCCCGCAGGTCGGCGAGCACCTCGGCGTACACGGGAAGGAGCCGGTCGAGCAGGGTGAGCGGTTCGAAGTCCGCGGCCACACCCGGAGCGGGCTTCGCCAGCAGGAGGTAGGTGACCGGGCCGACGAGGACCGGACGTGGGGTGTGTCCGTGCGCGAGGGCTTCCTTCAGCTCGGCGACCTGCTTGGTGGAGTCGGCGGTGAAGACGGCGTCCGGGCCGAGTTCGGGGACCAGGTAGTGGTAATTGGTGTCGAACCACTTGGTCATTTCCAGCGGAGCGACGTCCTGGGTGCCGCGTGCCATCGCGAAGTAGCCGTCCAGGGCGTCGGCGTGGACCGACGCGCGGTGCCGTTCGGGGACAGCGCCGACCATGACACTGGTGTCCAGAACGTGGTCGTAGTACGAGAAATCACCGGTCGGCACCTCGTGGACGCCGGCGTCGGCCAAGTGCTGCCAGTTCGAGCGGCGAAGGTCTGCCGCGGTCTCCCGGAGGGCGTCAGCGCTGACGCGTCCCTTCCAGTAACCCTCGACGGCCTTCTTCAGTTCACGGCTTTGGCCCTGACGGGGGTAGCCGTACACGGTTGCCCGTGCCGCCGCGGCTGCGGACTTCGCTGTCACGGAAATCTCCTTCGCGAGATGACTCCTGAGAATCCCGGGACGGGACACGGACGCGAAGGAATGACCCACCGGGCGGACCGGACGCGCGCCGACGGCGCGGTGCTCCACCTGGTATGCACGCCGACCCGCCCACGAGGTCACCGGGATGTCCGCACGCGATCGGTCGCGTGCGGGCAACGGGCAGGTCTTCGGACTCGCGGGCGCATCTGCCAAGGCAGATTCCTACTGGCCGTCGCTTCCCGGATCCGGCCGGATCCAGTGCGTATGACGGCGGTCGTTCCCACTCACCGCTGCGGGGCAGTCCCGGATTCCCACCGGGTTCCCTCTTACGACGCACCTGCCTGGCGGGCAGGGCGAACCAGCTGCACATGCCAGGTTAGAGGGCGGATGCCTTCCCGGGCATCGCTTTTCACATTCCGGAACGTGACGTCACACACGGATGTGTGCGGTCGGCGAACGTGTGAGGGGCGCGGAACAGATCACCAGTCTGTTCCGCGCCCCTCTCCACAGCAGCCGCAGGCCCCTCAGCCCGCGGCGGACCCGGACCCCTCAGCCCCGGTCGTACGTGTGGAACCCGCGACCGCTCTTGCGGCCGAGAAGCCCCGCCTCCACCATGCGGTGCAGCAGCGGCGGCGGTGCGTACAGGGGTTCCTTGAACTCTTCGTAGAGGGATTCCGCGATGGAGGCGACCGTGTCCAGGCCGATCAGGTCGGCCAGCTTGAGCGGCCCCATCGGGTGCGCGCAGCCCAGCTCCATGCCCGTGTCGACGTCAGCGGCGGTGGCGAAGCCGGACTCGGTCATCCGGATCGCCGACAGGAGATAGGGGACGAGCAGCGCGTTGACGACGAAGCCGGCCCGGTCCTGGGAGTGGACGACCGTCCTGCCCAGGGTGTGCGTGGCGAAGTCCCGTACGACCGCGGCTGTCTCCGGGGTCGTGTGCAGCGAGGAGACGATTTCGACCAGCGGCAGCACGGGGACGGGGTTGAAGAAGTGCAGTCCGATGACACGGTCGGCACGACGGGTGGCCATGCCCAGGCGCATCACCGGGATGGAGGAGGTGTTGCTGGCGAGGATCGCCTCAGGGTCCTCGACGACCTTGTCCAGGCGGGCGAAGATCTCCGTTTTCGCCTCGGTGTCCTCGACGACGGCTTCGATGACGAGCCGGCGGTCTGCCAGATCGTGGAGGCTGCCGGTGAAGACCATCCGCGCCAGGGCGTCCTCTGCGGCGACTTCGTCCAACTTCCCGCGCTTTACAGCTCGTTCGAGCGAGACGGCCACCCGGTCCCGCGCGGCGCGGGCGGCGACGGAGTCGGCCTCGCAGACCACGGTGTCCAGACCGGCGCGGGCGCACACCTCGGCGATGCCCGCGCCCATCTGGCCGCCGCCGACGACCCCTACCCGGTGGATGGCTGTGGTCATGACTGTCCCTCCGGGCGGCGCACGAGGTGGCGGGTGTAGGCATCCGTGGTGAAGAAGTCCGGCAGGTCCCTTGCCAGTGCGGTCCGTTCGAAGATCGCGCGCACTTCGTCGACTGCGGCCCACGGGTATTCCGCGCCGAGGGACGCGAGCTCGTCCTCGAGCAGTTCCAGGACCGTCGCGCGTTCGACGACCCGGTGCCGCAGCCACTGCCAGATCTGGGCTCGGGCGATCTCGGCCGTGGCGGCGTCCTCCATGAGTCCGTCCAGGGCGACGGCTCCTTGCCCGCGCAGCCATGCGGCGAAGTAGCGCAGGGAGACCGCGATGTTGGTCCGCAGGCCCTCCGGTGTCGGCGGTGCACTGACGCGACGAACGCTCAGGAGCTGCGCCGCCGTCACCTCGACGTCCTCGCGGGTGCGTTCGATCTGATGCGGGCGGGTGTGGAGCACCCCGTCGAAGACCTCGCGGCAGACGGGGACGAGCGCGGGGTGGGCGACCCAGGAGCCGTCGAAGCCGTCTTCGGCCTCGCGTTCCTTGTCCAGCCGCACCTTGGCCAGGGCGGCCTGGTGGGCGGCCGGGTCCTTGCCGGGGACCTGAGCGGCCATGCCGCCGATCGCGTGGGCGCCGCGCTTGTGGCAGGTGCGCACCAGAAGGTCGGTGTAGGCGCGCATGAAGGGGGCGGTCATGGTGACCTTCGCCCGGTCGGGCAGCAGGAAGTCGGTGCGATGCCCGAAGGTCTTGATGAGGCTGAAGAGGTAGTCCCAGCGGCCGGCGTTGAGCCCTGCGCTGTGCTCGCGCAGCTCGTACAGGATCTCCTCCATCGCGACGGCCGCCGTGATGGTTTCGATCAGGACGGTGGCCCGAATCGTGCCGCGGGGTATGCCGAGGAGGTCCTGGGCGAGGACGAAGACGTCGTTCCACAGACGCGCTTCGTCGCGGCTCTCCAGCTTCGGCAGGTAGAAGTACGGCCCGGACCCGGCGTCGATCTGCCGCTGGGCGCAGTGGAAGAAGTAGAGCCCGAAGTCCACCAGGGAAGCGGGCGCGGGACGGCCGCCGATCTCCAGGTGTTCTTCTGTCAGGTGCCAGCCGCGCGGGCGGACGACGATGGTCGCGAGTTGCTCGCCGAGCCGGTAGTGCTTGCCCTCCGGTGTGGTGAAGTCGATTCTGCGCTCGATGGCGTCCAGCAGGTTCAGCTGGCCGCCGATAATGTTGTCCCAGGTGGGCGCGGTGGCATCCTCGAAGTCCGCCATCCACACCTGCGCACCCGAGTTGAGGGCGTTGACCGTCATCGCGCGGTCCGGTGGTCCGGTGATCTCGACGCGGCGGTCGGTCAGGCCGGGTGCCGGCGGTACGACCTGCCAGGAGTCGTCCGCGCGGATCCGGGCGGTGGCGATGGAGAAGTCGAGTGGCGAGCCGGAAGCCAGCCGGGCCGCCACCCGACCGCGCTCCTTGAGGATGTTCAGGCGGCGGTCCGCGAAGGCGTCGACGAGTCGGCCGACGAACTCCACGGCCTCAGGGGTGAGGATCTCGTCGTGCCGGTGACCCTCCGGTGTGCCGTGTGCCCGAGCGCGGCTGGTCGGAGCGGAGATGGACATGCGGGTCTCCTCAGCGGGAGCGGTCGGGGACCGGACGGAGACGGCCGTCCGGCCCCTGATCTGGACGCGGGGTTGGCTGAACGCGATGGATTGCACGAGGGGCGGCCTTGCGGCCGGCCGCCCGACGGTGTGTCAGTGGAACTGCTCTTCCTCGGTGGATCCGGCGAGGGCGGTCGTCGAGGAGGCCGGGTTGACCGCGGTGGAGACGAGGTCGAAGTAGCCGGTGCCGACCTCGCGCTGGTGCTTGACCGCGGTGAAGCCCTGCGCCTGCGCTGCGAACTCCTTCTCCTGCAGGTCCACGTAGGCGGTCATGCCGTGCTCGGCGTAGCCGCGTGCCAGGTCGAACATGCCGTGGTTGAGCGAGTGGAAGCCGGCCAGGGTGATGAACTGGAAGCGGTATCCCATGGCGCCCAGTTCGCGCTGGAACTTGGCGATCTGGTCGTCGTCCAAGGCGGCCTTCCAGTTGAAGGACGGTGAGCAGTTGTAGGCCAGCATCTGGTCCGGGTGCTGCGCGTGGATCGCCTCGGCGAACTCCCGGGCCTGTGCCAGGTCCGGGGTGCCGGTCTCCACCCAGATCAGGTCGGCGTACGGTGCGTAGGCCAGTCCGCGGGCGATGACCGGTGCCATGCCGTTCTGGACGCGGTAGAAGCCCTCTGCGGTGCGCTCGCCGGTGACGAACCGTGCGTCGCGCTCGTCGACGTCGCTGGTGAGCAGGTTCGCTGCCAGTGCGTCGGTGCGGGCGACGATGACGGTCGGGACGTCGGCGATGTCGGCGGCGAGGCGGGCCGCGTTGAGGGTGCGGATGTGCTGGGAGGTCGGGACGAGGACCTTGCCGCCGAGGTGGCCGCACTTCTTCTCGGAGGCGAGCTGGTCTTCGTAGTGGATGCCGGCGGCTCCGGCGGCGATCATGGCCTTGGTCAGCTCGAAGGCGTTGAGCGGGCCGCCGAAGCCGGCCTCGGCGTCGGCGACGATCGGCGCCAGCCAGTCGATGGCGTCCGTGTCGCCCTCGGCGGTCGCGATCTGGTCGGCGCGCAGCAGCGCGTTGTTGATCCTGCGGACCACCTGGGGGACGGAGTTGACGGGGTACAGGCTCTGGTCGGGGTAGGTGTGGCCCGCCTGGTTCGCGTCGGCGGCGACCTGCCATCCGGACAGGTAGATCGCCTGCAGCCCGGCCCTCACCTGCTGCACGGCCTGTCCACCGGTCAGTGCGCCGAGCGCGTGGATGTACTCCCGCTCGTGCAACTGGCGCCACAGCCGCTCGGCGCCGCGCCGGGCGAGGGTGGCCTCTTCGCGGACGCTGCCCGAGAGCCTGACCACGTCCTCGGCGGTGTAGGTGCGCTCGATCCCCTGCCACCGGGGGTCGGTCGCCCACCGCTGCGCCAGCTCCTGCGCCGTTGTTGTCGTCGTCCCTGCCTGTGCCATGCCGTCTCCCGGAGTCTCGTAAACGATGCGAATATCTGGCACTGAGTGCCGAACTGGTCGGAGAATGCGGCCGACCGATTCCACTGGGTAGGCAATGCGAGCAATGTTGCCGAGTCGGCCGGAGGGGTCGGGGTCTCCGACGTCAGGGCGTTGAGCCGTGCCCCGGTCCCGCTCCGCCCGACGGATTCCGGCGTGGCCGCAGTTCGACTGTGGCATCGGCACGCAGTGCCAGCAAGCGGGGAACATTGCCAACTTCTGCGAATCTTTCTTCCCCATTTTGCCAATTCTGTTAATGCCGCGAGAAGGGGTCGGCATGGCTACCATCGCGGGCAGTGCCGACGATCGTGACCGGACAGGAGCCACGGGTGAGCAAGACGTACGCGGGAGCGCGGCTGCGACGGCTGCGGGAGGAGCGGCGCATGAGCCAGGCCGACCTGGCCCGCGCCCTGGGCATCTCGCCGAGCTATCTGAACCAGATGGAGCACGACTCCCGACCGCTCACTGTGCCCGTGCTGCTGCGTCTCACGGAGGCGTTCGGCGTCGACCCGGGCTTCTTCTCCGAGCGCGACACCAGCCGCCTCGTGGCCGATCTGCGAGACGCTCTCACCGGCGAGGTCTCCGCGGGCCGGGTGTCCGCCTCCGACCTGTCGGACCTGGCCTCCCGGATGCCCGCCGTGGCGACGGTCCTGGTGGACCTCGGCCGGAGGAACCAGCACCTCGCTGAACAGCTCTCCGATACCGCCGAGGGGCGGGGGCCGCAGACGGGGGCACTCCCCCGTCCCGCGCACGAGGAGATCCGCGAGTTCTTCTACCGGCGCCAGAACTACCTGAACGACATCGACCTCGCCGCCGAACGCTTCGCCACCGAGATCGGCATACGCCCCGGTGAGGTCGTTCGCGCCCTCTCCGCGCGCCTTTCCGAGCGCCACGGAGTGCGGCTGGCCGCGGACTCCGGCCGGCTCCTGCACCACTTCGATCCGACAGCCCGGATCCTGCACCTTTCCAGCCGCCTGCGCCCCGGCCAGCAGGCGTTCCGTATGGCCACCCAGCTCGCACTCATCGAATACGCGGACGGCGTCTCCGCCCTGGCCTCGGAAGACTTCGAGCCGGACTCCGCGGCCTGGCGACTGGCCCGGATCGGCATCGCCAACTACTTCGCCGCGGCGCTGATCCTGCCCTACCGCCGTTTCCATGCGGCAGCGGAGGAGTTCCGCTACGACATCGAGCGGCTGACCGACCACTTCGGACTCGGCTACGAGACGATCTGTCACCGCCTCAGCACGCTGCAGCGGCCCCGGCTGCGGGGCGTGCCCTTCTCCTTCGTCCGGGTCGACCGGGCGGGCAACATGTCCAAACGGCAGTCCGCCACCGCGTTCCACTTCTCCCGCGCGGGCGGCACCTGCCCGCTGTGGAACGTGTACGAGGCGTTCGCCGCGCCAGGCCGCATCCACGTCCAGGTCGCCGCCATGCCGGACGGGCAGCGTTACCTGTGGACCGCCCGCGCGGTCACTCGGCACCGCGGCGGCTGGGGCGAGCCCGGCAAGACCTTCGCTATCGGCCTCGGCTGCGAGGTCCGGCACGCTGCGCGCGTCGTCTACTCCGACGGCCTCGACCTCGACAGCGCTTCCTCCGCCGTGCCCATCGGCATGGGCTGCCGCCTCTGCGAACGCACCGACTGCCCCCAGCGGGCCGTACCGCCCCTGGACCGCCGGCTGGCGATCGACGAGAACAGCAGCACCTTCGTCCCCTACCCCGTGGCCGGGGGACGGGCAGACATCGACTGACAGGGATCGCCACTCCGGGTCCCGCCACAGTCGTGAGCCGGCGGGCTGAAACCGGGCCGTCCCCAGGCCGGGCCGAGGCCGGGCCGCCACCGCCGGACGTCCCCGCAGAACCGCCCGCACGCGTGCGATTCCCGGCCGGGCGAGATCGGTTCTACCCTCGGCTACAGGTGTCCCCGGAGGCGTTCACCACGTTGGGACAGTGCGTGCCGGTCGCGGCGCGTCACATGCCCGGCCGGGCCGAGCGGCGCGCCGGCGCCCCCTGGCCGACCGGACCGTACCTTCAGGAGAGACGGATGGACTACTACGACCTCGGCACCCACACCCGCCCCGTGACGACGTCCTCCCCGTCCGCCCAGATGTGGTTCGACCGCGGTCTGCTCTGGTCGTACGGCTTCCACCACGAGGAGGCCGTCTCCTGCTTCGAAGCCGCCGCCGCGGCGGATCCGGACTGCGCGATGGCCTACTGGGGCATCGCCTACGCCCTCGGCCCGAACTACAACAAGCCCTGGGAGTTCTTCGACGGCGAGGACCTGGCCCGAACCGTCGAACGCACCCACGCGGCCGTCGAACGCGCCCACGAGAAGGCGGCCGGCGCCACTCCCGTCGAGCAGGCCCTGATCCAGGCGTTGCGGTACCGGTATCCGCAGGCGGAGGCGGTCGAGGACTGCTCGGTGTGGAACGAGCCCTACGCCGACAGCATGCGCGCCGTGTACGAACTAGCTCCCGACGACCTCGATGTCGCCACACTCCATGCCGACGCACAGATGAACCTCACGCCCTGGCAGCTGTGGGACCTGCGGACCGGGCTGCCGGCGGAGGGCTCCCGCACGCTGGAGGCCAAGGCGGTCCTCGAGCGGGCGATCGGCACCGGGGCCGGAAAGACGCACCCCGGCCTGCTGCACATGTACATCCACCTCATGGAGATGTCCCCGACCCCCGAGGCCGCGCTGCCCGTCGCGGACCGGCTCCGCGGCCTCGTGCCCGACGCCGGGCACCTGCAGCACATGCCCACACACCTGGAGGTGCTCTGCGGCGACTACCGGCGGGTCGTGTCGGACAACACCACCGCGATCGCCGCCGACGAGAAGTACTACGCGCGGGCCGGCGCGATGAACTTCTACACCCTGTACCGATCGCACAACTACCACTTCAAGATCTACGGCGCGATGTTCCTCGGCCAGTCGGCGACCGCCCTGGAGACCGCCGCACAGCTCGAAGCCTCCATCCCCGAGGAACTGCTGAGGGTGCAGAGTCCGCCCATGGCCGACTGGCTGGAGGGTTTCCTCGCCATGCGGGTGCACGTGCTCATCCGCTTCGGCCGCTGGTCCGACATCCTGGAACTGCCGCTGCCTGCGGACCCGGAGCTGTACTGCGCGACGACGGCGATGCTCCATTACGCCCGCGGCGTCGCCTTCTCGGCGACCGGCCGGATTGCCGAGGCGGAGACGGAACGCGAACTCTTCCGTCAGGCCGTCTCGCGCGTACCCGAGTCACGCATGCTGTTCAACAACACCTGCGCCGACATCCTCGCGATCGCGTCCGAGATGCTCGACGGCGAACTGGAGTACCGCAAGGGGAACCACGGCGCCGCCTTCGCCGCGCTCGAGCGGTCGATCACACTCGACGACAGCCTTCCCTACGACGAGCCGTGGGGATGGATGCAGCCCACCCGGCACGCATACGGCGCCCTGCTTCTCGAACAGGGACGCGTGGAAGAGGCGGAGGCCGTCTACCGGGCCGACCTGGGCCTCGACGACACGCTGCCGCGTCCTTCACAACACCCTGGCAACGTATGGGCGCTGCACGGATTCCACGAGTGTCTCCTGCGCCTGGGCAAGACGGCGGAAGCCCGGATCGTGGCCCAGCAACTGAAGCTCGCGTCCGCAATGGCGGACGTCACCGTCAAGGCGTCCTGCTTCTGCCGTCTCGAAGCCGTCGCGGGCGCGGCGGAAGGCGGCTGCTGCTGACGACCGGTGAACCGCGGCCGCAGACGTGCCCCACGGTCCATCCGGGGCCCGTCAAACCTCCCTGCCAGCAAGGGCCTTGGCGGTCTCGCATCGCCGGCATGGCACTAGAGTGAGACGGTGACCTCTCTGCCGGAAAACCCGCCGTCACCGCTCAGCGAAGACGTCCGCGACACGGCAGTGCAGCGCCTGCAGGAGGCGTACGCCGAAGGGCACATCTCGCACGAGGAGATGGACGCAGGCCTCCACCAGGCGCTCACTGCCACGACGCACGGCGAACTCACGTCCGCTCTGGCCTCGCTCCCGCCGGAGAAGGCGGGCACCACGTCCACGATCGGCGCCCACAGCGGACGGATCGTGCGGCACGGCGCATGGCGGGTTCCGCGGTTCCTCAAGGTCCAGTCGGCATGGGGAAAGGTGCATCTGGACCTGTCCCGGGCGGTCTTCGAGCATCCGGTGGTCGACATCGAGTTGGCACTCGGCACCGGCAGGGCCAGGATCACGGTCCCTCGCGACGCCATCGTCGATGTCGAGGATCTGACGCCGGGTGGAAGGAGCCGCTCTACAAGGCCAGTCGGCGTTCCCGCCCCGGCGGGCCGAGGATCCGGATCTCCGGGACCATGGGATTCGGACGACTGAAGATCCGCCACGCGCGGCGTTCACGGTGACGTCAGCGCGCACGTAGCTCCTGACGTGTCGATGCGGACTGGCGTGTCGGCTGTTGTCACCCGGCCTGTAGGGGCCATTCCCATGCGAATCCCTGGGGCCGGCCCCGTTCGGCACCGGCTGCGGTGCCGCCCTGCCTTGGAGCAGCATCAGCCGCACGGCCTACGCCTGAATCGCCGTATCCCCGCTGACCGCTTTGGATGTTGCCGAAGGTGCATTCTTTCGCCTGCCTTTCCCCGAAAGGTCCACTCGAATGATCCGCCGTTGGTTCACAGCCGCCCTGGGTGCGCTCCTGCTGCTCGCACCCGGTTCCCTGACCGCCGCCTCGGCCGCCGAGCCGTCGTCCGCCCATTTGCGGGTCCTCACCCGCAACCTCTACCTGGGGGCCGACCTCGGCCCCGTCCTCGCCGCCGGAAACCCACAGGCGCTCGTCGCCGCGGTGACCGCGGTGTACGCGAATGTCCAGGCAACGAACTTTCCCGAGCGCGCCGAGGCGCTGGCCGACGAGATCGCCGACAGCGACCCACATCTCGTGGGCCTGCAGGAAGCTGTGCTGTGGCGCAGCCAGACCCCCGCCGGACCGGGCAGCGCCACCCACGTCGAGTACGACTTCCTGCAGATCCTTCTCGACGAGCTCTCCTCCAGGGGCAAGCACTATGCGGCCGTGGCCACCGTCGTCGTCGGCAGCGACTTCGAGGCTCCGCGTTCCACGCCCAGCGGCCTGCAGGACATCCGCCTCACCGACCGCGACGTGCTCCTGGCCCGCACCGACCTGCCCGCGCGTAGCTTCTCCGTGGCCAACGCGCAGGCAGATCAGTTCGAGAATTTCCTGCCCATCTGCCGCCCGGCGCTCGGCTGCCCGCCCAATCCGCCGATCCAGGTCCGGCGCGGCTGGGTCGCTGCCGACGCCACCGTGCGCGGCCACACCGCAAGGGTGGTCAGCACCCATCTGGAGCCCGCGTCTCCCGCCGTCCAGGAAGCACAGGCCGACGAGTTGCTCGCCGGCCCGCTGAACACCGCACTCCCGACCGTCCTGCTCGGCGATCTCAATTCGGCCGCCGGCGGCGTCGGCGCCCAACCGGGGACCGACACCCAGACCTACAACCGCCTCCTGGCCGCCGGATTCACCGACGCCTGGACCGCCACCCGCGGCCGCAAACCCGGCGTCACCGACGCCGGGACCGCCGGCGGCGGCCGCGACCCCGGGTTCACCTGCTGCCAGGCCGCCGACCTGCGCAATCCCACCTCCACCCTCTCCCAGCGCATCGACTACGTGCTCTACCGCGGCAAAGTCACGGCACTGGCGAGCAAGCTGGTGGGCGACAGGCAGGCCGACCGCACCCCGTCAGGTCTGTGGCCCTCCGACCACGCCGGCGTCAAGAGCGTGCTCCGGCTGCGTTGAGCGACACCCGCCCAGGAGCGGGCCTTCGGCCGGGGGCACCCCCCACGCCTGCCGCAGGGGCAATCCCTCCGCCATGGGCCCGCCGCTCGGAAACCAGGCGCTTGCGCCGGCCCTCCACCACCCGGCCCCGAGTCCCTCTGGGCCGGGTGGTGGAGTTCTGCCCAGCGGCTACCGCAATGGCCCTGTCGGGTGCATGCTGTGCCCACCTCGCCTGCGGCTTGCCGCACGACCGGGCGGGACGCGCCCCCTCCCGGCTCCCCACGGGAGGCAGGCGCATGCCGTGAGACGGCGGCGCGGATACGGTGTCCCCCCTGGCGGGCGCGTGCCGGCGCCGTCGCGCACCTGCGCCCATCCCGGGCCGTGAGCGGGATGACGCAATGCGCAGTGCGTGGTGCGCAGTCCGCTGCTCCGGGACGCCGACCGGCGATGCCGCGATGCGCGGACGGACAGTGTCCCGAGAATGGGAGAAGGGGCACACGTCCGCCGTCGTCATGAGTCGGGGCGGCGTCGCCGGTCTCGCCGGTCTCCGGCGGAGAGGAGTGCGCTGATGCCGGCAGGACGGGCAGTGCCGGACCGCGCGGAGACCCTGCAGCATGCGGTGCGCGTGACGCTCGCCGCGTCGGCCGGTTTCTATCCGCTGGTGTACGTGTTCCACCAGCGCGAGATGGCCCTGTACGCGCTGTTCGCGCCGGTGGCGCTCGGCGTTCTGTCCCGCGTGACGGGCTCGGGGCGGCAGCGGGCCGCCGTCTTCCTGCGAGCGCTGCCCATGGGGATCGTCCTGGCCGCCCTCGGGACAGCTCTGGCCGTGAGCACCGCCGCCGCCGTGATCGGCATGCTGGTCGTGGGTTTTGTCCTCGCGTTCGCGGGGGTCGGCGGGACGCGGCCGGCAGGGGTGGCGCCGGGGCTGCAACTGTTCTACATCCTGGCGTGCTTCCCGCCGTACGTCCCGGAAACGCTCTGGCAACGGATCGTCGGTCTGACCATCGGCACGTTGCTGCTCGCGCTGTGCGAACTCTTCCTGATGCCGTCCCCAGCCGCCGCGTCGTACCGGTCACGTCTCGCCGACGCACTGTCCGCCGCGTCGTCCGCCGCCGCGGAGGCGGCCGGCGGGCGGCTCGATCCCGCAGAGGCAGACCGCCTGCGCACCTTGGGCGTCGCGCTGCGCCCGTCGCGGCTGCCCCCCGTGGAACGTCCGTCCGGCGCCGGCCGCTCCCATCGCGCCTTCTCGCAGGCGGGGTCAGCCACGAGGCGGCTGCTCAACCAGCTGGCCGACCTGGTGGAGAACCCGCCGGGCCGGCCCGGCGCGGGCATCGACCCGGCATCCGCCGGCTTGCTGCGGCTGGTCACGGAGGTCTGCGCAGGGACGGCGGCGTCGTTGCGCTCACGCAACGGGGCCCGTACCGGCAGGTCACTCGAGGAGGCGATCCTCGCCTTCCAGGCCGACCGGGTGCGAGCAGCGGCCACGCCGCCGGGGGTGCCGACATCGGTGCTGCGGGCCCAGTCGGGGGTACTGGCCATTGCCGGTTCGGCACGCATCGCACAGGTGGCCGCGGCGGTCGGCGCCGACGGGAGACGCACGCCGCCGATCCCACCGCGTGAGCTGTTCTGGTACGCCGACACCTCCACGTTCCGGCTGTGGGCGCGCCGGCTGGCGGGGAACGCGACCCTGCGGTCCGTCGCCTTCCAGAACGCCATCCGCATCGCGGCCGGCCTCGGCGCCGCGCGCCTGGTCGCGGGCTCGCTCGATCTGGCGCACGGCTTCTGGGTCCTGCTCGCCGTGCTGACTCTGGGCCGTACGACAGCGGGCGCCACATGGACCGCGGTCCGCGGGGCCCTCATCGGCACGCTGCTCGGTGCGCTCGCCGCAGGGGCACTGCTCTACGCCGTCGGCCACGATCCCCGCACGTACGCGGTGGTGCTCGCGCCCGCGATGCTGGCCGCGTTCTCGCTCGGGCCGCTGTGCGGGGTCGCCTGGGCGCAGGGGCTGTTCACCCTCGTGGTGTCCTCCGCGTTCGCCCAACTCGCTCCCGCTTCGTGGCAGATCGCGGAGGTGCGGATGCTGGACGTGCTGACCGGCAGCGCGATCGGCCTGCTGTGCGGTCTGCTCGCCTGGCCGGCCGGCGCACGGCACGAGGTGCGCCGCAGCATGGCCGCGCTGCTGCGGGACACCGCGCCCCTGGTCCCGGCCACGGTCTCCGCGGTGCTCGCCGACCGGCCGGCGCAGGTCCCCGCCGAGGCGACCGGTCTGGCCCTCCACCGGTGGTACCTGGCCGAGGCCGCGTTCGCGCAGCACCGCAGCGAGCCCGTCGACACCGGCGGCGCCTCCGGGGACTGGCACGCCGTGCTCCTCACCGCGCACCACGTCCTGATCGGCGCGCACTGGCTGCCGCGCTTCGACCGGTCGGCGCTCGGGGCCGACGACATACTCGGCCGTAAGGCGTACAAGAGCGTGATGGATGTTCCGGGCGAGCCCGATGTGGCGGTCTTCGCAATCCCCGCCAAGTTCGTCGCGTC
>NZ_JBEXRZ010000107.1:0-23343 GCF_040613325.1 Streptomyces sp. NPDC006283
TGTACCAGGCCAGCCGGCCCTTGAGCTTGATCTTCATCTTGCCCATGACGATCATCGCGACGCCCTTGTGCAGGCCGAGACCGGCGACACCCGCCCCGCTCTGTCGGGGCGGGCGTCGGCGTTCCGCGGCACGTGCCAACTGGCAGGGCTTGGCTGCCCGAGAAAATGCAGTGCCCGCGGGACCTTCGCTCGGGTACGGTCGACGCCCATGACGCCCTCTCGCACGCGCCCTCCCTTTTCGGCAGACGAGCGGACGCAGCTTGTCGGATGGCTCGACATGCAGCGTGCGATCGTCCACTACAAGTGCGAGGGCCTCTCCGACGAGGACGCCCACCGCCCCCTGCTCCCGTCCTCGCCTCTGATGACGATGGCCGGTGTCGTCTCCCATCTCCGCTGGACGGAGAACACGTGGTTCGAGGTCCTCTTCCTGGGCCGGCCGGCGGAGGGACCGCAGTTCGTGGAGGAGCCCGAGGATGCCGACATGCGGGTCGAGGGCGTCCCGGTGGCACAACTGCTCGACGAGTACGCGAAACAGTGCGCGATCTCGAACGAGATCATCGCAGCGCATCCACTGGACCAGACCGGCCGGCACCCCGACTTCCGGTCCGCCGCCGCGTCGTTGCGCTGGATGCTGATACACATGGTCGAGGAGACCGCCCGGCACGCCGGTCACATGGATGCGATCCGGGAGCTGCTCGACGGCGAAAAGGGTTACTACTGATCCCCGCCGAGCGTCCCGGTGAGCGCCCTACCGAGTCCCCTTCGGGGCCGCGAGAGCCTGGACCCACCAAGGTCCGTCGGACCGGAAGTTCACCCCCACGCCCATCTCCGTGAAACGGCAGTTCAGAAGGTTGGCGCGGTGCTTGGGACTGTGCATCCAGTCGGCCACGACAGCCGAGGGCTCGTCAGGCCCTCGGTGGAGGTTCTCCGCCCAGCGGTTCCAGTCGTAGCCGGCCGCCTTCATCCGGTCGCCGGCATCGCGACCGTCCGGGCCGACGTGTTCGTAGTAGCCGCGGGCTGCCATGTCATCGGCGTGGGCCAACGCCGCTGTCTGCAACTCTTCGTCCAGGGCCAGCTTCGGGCAACCCGCCTTGACACGTTCGGCGTTCACCAGGGCGGTGATCCGCGCCTGCGGAGTGGCGGCGGCACGTCCGATGGCCGGCGGCAGTGCGGCGCCGGTGTCCGCAGGGCTCGGGCCGACGTCGGCACCGGGGTCGGGACCCAGGTCCGTTCCTGTAGCGGCCCTGCCTCCCGTGCCACCTGCCGAACCGCCTGCCGAGCCGAGAAGCAACTCCCCCGCGACAACGGCGGCGATCAACGTCAAGCCCGCCGCCAGGGCCGGCAGAGCCCGCCACGGCCACAACCGGCGGCCGTTCCAGCCCACTTGCATGACCTGTTCTCCTTCCGCGACACAGAACGGCCCGGGCGGGGCGATGCGCGGCGCGCGGGCGGTCGAGGCAGAGGGTTTCACAGGGGCCGGGGACACCCGGCTTCCCACGCCCGTGGCTGGGCACATCGGGCGACATCGCGAAGCACTTGCCGAGCTGCGACTGTCACGGTGGGTGACGCTTCGGGATGCGGTTGCCTCCCGACGCTGGTTCGCTGGTCGGGCCCGCTCTCCCGAACAACCGCAAGGAGCGATGATCATGAGCGTTGCAGGTGAGTCCGGCGGCCGCGCCCGCCAGATGCGTGAGAAGGCACAGGAGCTGAAGCAGGCCGCGGAGCGCGCCACCGATCCCCAGGAGCGTCAGCGCCTGGAGGAGAAGGCCAGGCGGCTGCAGTCGCAGAGCGAGCAGGAGAGCAGCATGGGCGGCGGCGACATCTACCCGCCGAAGTAGCCCCGTTCGACGGCTGGAGGCCGCAGGTCGTCAGCCGTCCGCACCGCCCGGCCGGTCGGGTCCCGCTCCCCTCGGGAGAGTTGGCCCCGCACCGGCCGGGCAGTGTTGTGTCGGCCCAGTCGTCACCGGTCCCGGCCCCCACCCCCGTGGTGCGGGGGCCGACCCGCGAGGACGCCCTGGCGCCGGGCTCAGTAGAGCTTCGCGACGGCGATGCCGGTCGTCTTCTTGAAACCTTCGAGGGGCGCACCGTCGAGGTCGCCCATCTGGCCCCATTCGACGACCGTCACCGCCCGGCCGTCACGGCCGACCGAGAAGAGGGCGATGTCGGTGGAGCCGACGTCGGGCAGCGAGGTGTCGATGCTGTAGACGTGCGCGCCCTCCTCCACATGGACCTTCCCGTGGTAGAAGGCCTCGCCCTCGAGTCCCGGGTACTCCGCCTTGAGACGGTCCAGGCAGGTCTCGATGGAGGCGCGGAGCTTGGCGGCGAGTGCCTTCGCCTTGACGGTGGTGGACGCGACAGTGGTCGTCTGACGGGCGTTCGTGTCGAGGTCCGTCCTGAAGTCGCGGTACCTGGTCGCAGCCTTCGGTGTGACGCCCGCTGTGCACACCGACCCCACATCGGGCAGCCCCTGCTGGACCGGGTCGGCATGCCACGGGGTGGCGGAGGCCGGCAGCTGCGCCGCGGACAGGAACGCCGGGGCCGGGGCGGCCGCGGCAGTGGACATGGTGAGCGAGGCGACGGTCGCGGCCACGGCTGCGGCGGTCAGGGCAGCGGAGCGGATGGGCTTCATGGAAGTTCTTCCCCCAGTTCGGTGTCATGCTCAACGACGGCCAGATTGAGTGGCGCGCACGGCAGTTGCAAGGACCGAGGCCCGTTCGGGAACGGTGGAACCATTCCACCCCCGTTGACGTGGGCTTTGTTGAGTCGGGTGAAACGCCTCCTGAAACGGGCGGCGAGGGGAACGGGAGTGATGGGAGCGCCGATGGAGGACGCGACAGAGGCGTTCGCACACAGGCTGAACGAGCTGCGGGAGGGCTCCGGCCGGACATACGGGGCGCTGGCGCGGCGGGTGGGCGTCGGCGCCTCGACGCTGCACCGGTACTGCTCCGGGCGGACCGTTCCGATGGACTTCGCACCGGTCGAGCGGCTGGCCCGGCTGTGCGGGTGCCAGGGCGAAGACCTCGTGGCGCTGCACCGGCTGTGGGTCCTGGCGGACGAGGACCGGACCCTGCGCCAGGAACGTGCGACACAAGCGGCCACGGAGAAGGCAGGCGCACGGGACGACGCACTCGGTGGCCCCGCGGCTGCTGCCGCCGCGGCCCCGAGCCGGCCGGCCGACGACGGGGCGCCCGGGCCAACCGATCCGCCCGCCGCCGACCCGGCCGCCGCCATCACCAAGGCCACCGCCACCGCCACGGCCGCACCTCGCCGCAGCCGGCGTGCCGCGTATGCCGCCGCATTCGGCGCGGCGGGCGTCGCGTTCGCGCTGGTCCTCGGTTTCGGCGGTTTCACGCTCACCTCGGGCAAGGAACGCGCCTCGACGACGGATGCGGAACGGGGCGAACCCGGCCCGCCCCGCGCGGGCGCCGCCCCGTCCGTACCGTCGTCCGCCTCGCCCGGCCCCACCGAGCCGCCTGCAGAAGCCTCCCCTCGAGGCGGCAGCCGGAAGACCGCGCCGCGGAGTACCGTCCCGCCCGGCCCCCGCGGCCGCTCGTCCCCGGCCGCGGGCGCCGCCCCGTCCACCGGAGCGCCGTTCACGTGGGTGAGCGACGATCACGTGTGGCGTTACGGATGCGACCATGCGTACCTCGTCGACCGGGCGCCGGGCGACGTGCCGCCGCCACCCGCCGAGGCCGACGCCGAGTCGTGGGCCCGGTCGCTGCGCGCACGGCACGGCGCCGAGACGGGGGTGCGGATCACACTGCAGGGCACGGGCACGGAAACAGTGGTGCTGGAATCACTGCAGGTGCGTGTGACCGCGCGTCGGGCTCCGGAGCCACGCAACGTGTACCGCATGGATTCCGGTTGCGGCGGGTCGCTCACGCCGCGGCTGTTCGATGTCGATCTGGACATGCCCCGGCCCATCGCCCACGCCAAGGCGGGCAACGACGCCGGGGAGACGATTCCGGCCGTCTCGTTCCCGTACCGGATCTCGGCCAACGACCCCGAGATGCTGCTCGTCACCGGCCGTACGGTCGCCTGCGACTGTGACTGGTATCTGCAGCTGCGGTGGTCCAGCGGCGGAAGGTCGGGCACCGTCCGGATCGACGACGACGGCCGGCCGTTCCGTACGAGCGCTGTGAGGGACGGTCAGGAATACGGCTACGACTACGTATCACGCCGCTGGGTGTCCTCCCCGCGCACGTAGTCCCCATAGCCGGTTCACCCCATGGGGGTTTGGGAACGCCCGGTCCGGCAACCCGCTGTGTCGAGGCATCTATGACACGAAACCCAGAGAACGAGAACGCGGAGAAGAGTCCGGACCAGGAGGGCAGTCGGCCCGTCCGTTCGGTGGACGTGCTGCGCGCGGCGCGCGCCGAGCTCGCCGAACTGACGGGAATGACGGCGGAGACCGTGTCGTCGTTCGCGAGGACGGAGGACGGCTGGCGGCTCGTGGTCGAAGTACTCGAGCTGGCCCGCATCCCCGACACGGCGAGCCTCCTCGCCTCCTACGAGGTCGAGGTGGACTCGGAAGGCCAACTGGCCTCGTACCGGCGGACACGGCGTTATGAGCGCGGGCGGGCCGATCGCCCGTCCACGGCCGGGTCGTGAACCCGGGGCCCTGAAGCGGGGCCCGAACCCGGCCGTACGCCGGCCCGTTCCGTTGCGACGGACGGGCGGAGAACGCCACCCCAGGCATGACACAGGGAGGTCATCACAGCAATGACTGTTGTCGCAGCACAGCAGAGCACGGCAGGCCGCGGCGGATCCAGCGGACTGTACGACGTACTGGAACTGATACTCGACCGAGGACTGGTGATCGACGCCTTCGTGCGCGTCTCACTGGTCGGCATCGAGATCCTGAAGATCGACGTCAGGGTCGTCGTCGCCAGCGTCGACACGTATCTGCGGTTCGCGGAGGCGTGCAACCGGCTCGATCTGGAAGCCGGCCCCCGCAAGGACCCCGGACTCCCCGACCTCGTCGGCCAGATCACCGAGTCCGGCGCCCGCGGCAAGTCCAAGGGCGTACTCGCCGGAGCCGCACAGAGCATCTCGGAAGCCTTCGGCGGAGGCGACGACGACGAGAAGAAGGAGAAGGAGCCCGCGGCGCGCACCCGACGCAGCAGCAGCTCCCGTCGTAAGGAGGAGCAGGAGTGAGCACGTACGTCTACGGCATCACCCGCAACTCCCCGGACACGGACCTCGATGCGTATCTCTCCTCGCGGCCGTCCGGGGTGGGTGAACCACCGCAGCCCGTACGGGTGGTGGGTCAGGGCAGACTCGCCGCGCTCGTCAGCGACGCTCCGGAGAATCTTCGGCCCAAGCGGCGGGACCTGCTCGCGCATCAGAACGTGCTGTCCGAGGCGGGCGCGGCAGGACCCGTGCTGCCGCTGCGGTTCGGTGGCGTGTCGACCGACGACGCGGCGGTCACCGCCGTGCTGGCCGAGCGCGAGGAGCACTACCTCCAGCGTCTCGAGGCGGTGGACGGCAGGGCCGAGTTCAATGTGAAGGCCGACCACGACGAGGAGGCGGTGCTGCACCGGGTGCTCGCCGACGATCCCGATCTGCGTGCCATGGGCGTCGCCCAGCAGAACTCCGGCGGCGGGAGCCACGAGGACAAGCTGCGGCTGGGCGAGCTGATCGTCGCCGCTGTGCAGCGGCGGGAGGAGGTGGACCGTGCCGAGATGCACCAGGCACTCTCGTTGGCCGCGGTGGACTCAGCGCCCGGGCCGGACGGCACCGGCCGCGTGGCGAACCTGTCGTACCTGGTGGAACGTGACCACGCCGAGACCTTCCTGTCGGCCGCCGCCGAATTCCAGCGGGCGAACCCCCAGCTCCGTCTGCAGGTCAACGGACCGCTGCCGCCGTACAGCTTCGTGGAGTGATGTGATGGGCCTGCTGGGAGAGCTGCTGCTCCTGCCCGTCGCACCGGTCCGCGGCACCGCGTGGGTGCTGCAGCAGGTCGTGGCGGAGGCGGAGCGTCAGTACTACGACCCCGCCGCGGTGCAGCGTGAACTCGCCGAACTCGTCGAGCGGTTCGAAGCAGGAGAGATCGAAGAGGACGAATTCGACCGCCGTGAGGACGAGCTGCTGGAGCGGCTGACGCGCAGGGGTGATCCGCGATGACGACAGCGACCGGCCGGTTCCCCGGCACCTACGACTCCGGCGGAGGGTCCGATCTCGCGGACATTCTCGAGCGGGTGCTCGACAAGGGCATCGTCATCGCCGGTGACATCCGCATCAATCTTCTCGACATCGAGTTGCTCACCATCAAGCTGCGGCTGATCGTCGCCTCGGTGGACAAGGCGAAGGAGATGGGCATCGACTGGTGGGAGGACGACCCGGCACTCTCCTCCGGCGCCCGCAGGCGCGAACTCGAGGAGAAGAACGCTGAGTTGGAGCGCAAGGTCGCCGAGCTGCAGTCAGCCGCGTCCGCCGCGGAGCGCGGACTTGCCGACGGCAACGAGCCCCAGCACGACCACCGGGACCGGGCATGAATCAACTGTTCTATGTGTACGCGGTGGCCCAGCCCGTCGGCGACGCGGCGTCCTTCGCGGCAGCGGGGGTCGGCGACGCTCCCGTGCGGTTCGTCGAACACCGTGGCCTGGCCGCCGTGGTGAGCCACGTGCGGGCCGAGGACTTCGAGGAAGCGCCCCTGCGCGCGCACTTGGAGGATCTGGACTGGCTGGCGGACACAGCCAGGGCGCACGAGTCGGTGGTCGGCGCCGTCAGCGGCATCACGAATCTGGTGCCGCTGCGGCTGGCCACCGTGTGCCGCGACGAGAGCGGGGTGCGCCGGTTGCTGGACGATGGTCACGACCGTTTCACGTCGAGCCTCGCCAGGCTCGACGGCAGGGTGGAATGGGGCGTAAAGCTGTACGCCGAGCCCGACGCGGCCCCCGGACCCGACACCGCCCCGGAGCCGACCGCCGGGCCGGCACGCACGGCGACGGCAACCTCCGGCCGCGACTATCTGCGGCGGCGGCTGCGGAGCCGGCAGGCCCGGGAGAAGAGCTGGGCGCGAGCGGACGCGTCCGCGCAGCGTCTGCACGCGGAACTCGCCCGGTGCGCGGAGGCGCAACGGCTGCACCGGCCGCAGAGCGGCCAGTTGGCCCAAGGGCCCGGCGTCAACGTGCTCAACGCTGCCTTCCTCGTGCGACGCGAGGAGAGTGCCGCCTTCGTCGGGCTCTTCGAGCAGCTCGCTCCGCAGGAGACGGGCTTGCGGGCCGAACTGACCGGCCCGTGGGCACCGTACTCCTTCGCCGACCTTCATGGACCGCAGCAGCGGGAGAGCCGACAGGAGCGGGAAGTCAGCGAGGAACGGTCGGAGACATGACCATGGCCGACGACACCTCGCCCCTCGCCCGGCGGGAGCTCGCTCTCGTCGACCTTCTGGACAGGCTGCTCGCCGGCGGCGTGGTCGTCGCGGGCGACATCACGTTGCGCATCGCGGACGTGGATCTCGTACGGATCGACCTGAAGGCGCTGATCACTTCGGTCGGTCCTCGGGTGGCGTCACCGTGGTCGTCGTGGGAGGAGGACGGATGAGCGGGACGGCGCGCCGCCGGGTGGAGCTCGACCCGGACACCGTGGAGCGCGACCTCGCCAGGCTCGTGCTGACGGTGGTCGAACTGCTGCGGCAGCTGATGGAACGGCAGGCACTGCGCCGGGTCGACACCGGAGAGCTCACCGAGGACCAGGAGGAACGCATCGGCATGACACTGATGCTGCTCGAGGACCGGATGGACGTGCTGCGGGACAAGTTCGGCCTGGAGCCCGGCGACCTCAACATCGACCTCGGCCCTCTGGGGCCCTTGCTCCCCCGCGGCGAGTGAGGGCGGCTCGATGGCGGTGGTCTTCTGCGGGGCGCCGGCGGACATGCCGGGGCCTTCACGGAGGGGATCGCCTTCACGGAGGGGATCCGGAGGCCGTCTGCCGTCACAGTCCGTGATCGGAACCGCCGCCCGGGCGCGGGAGGGGCTCGGGTCAGTCGGCGGCCGCCCGCTCCGCCCCGCTCCTGAGCACCTCGGCCGCCACACGCAGATCGGAGAGCAGCCCTCGGTACGCCGCTTCGCGGTCGTCGGCCCGCAGGACCGCCGACGGGTGGATCGTCGCGACCACACAGCCGTGGGCGGCGGCCTCGCGCACCGGTATGCCGTCGGCGCCGGACGCGTCGCTGTGGCCGAGGGCGTCCCAGGCGGGCATCGGCAGGAGCAGTCCGCGCTGCTGAGACACCTTGAAGGAGGTGCCCAGTACCGCCTTCCCGGCGGTTGCGCCGAGTGCCATCACGAGTTCGGGATCGACCTTGCGCAGCTCCGCCGCCAGCCATGGGCGGCAGGCGGACATCTCCCGGAGGCTCGGTGCCTTGTGGATGCGGCGTTTGCCCCGCGCCGCGATCTCGAACTTGAAGTGCTTCACGGCGTTGGTGAAGTAGGCAGAGCGCTCCTCGATCCCGGCCTCCCCGAGCGCTTCCCGCAGGAGCCTTCCTGCCGGTCCGACGAAGGGCTCGCCCCGCCGGTCCTCCTGGTCACCGGGCTGCTCCCCCACGATGACGATGCGCGCCGAGGAGGCCCCCGCACCGAACACGGTCTGGGTGGCGTCGCGGAACAGGGGGCAGCCCTCGCAGCCCGCCGCGGCGCGGCGCAGCGTCGGCAGGCCGCCCCGCTGTGGGACGAACGGGCCGGCATCGTAGTCCTGACCCGCTGCTTTCTTGCTGCTGGTGGTCACTGTCCTCGCCCCCGGTCGGCGGCCCTCTCGTGTTACGGCAGGTTCGCGCTCCTGCGCGCCGAGTACCCCTGCCGACCGGCGGTAGTCAGGCCGGGCCGGTGCACCTTGTGGCGGTCGGCCGCGGGCCGCGAAATCCCCACTGTTGATTCGGGAGAATTCGGGCACTCGACCGCTATGAACAGTCACACCCCGGATCCCGACCCCAGGAACACATCCGGTGTCCGCCCCGGCGACGGCGTGCCACCGGGCGAGACGCCGCCCGGTGAGGGCAGTACCGGCTCCGAGACCGGCCCGCGTGGTGACCAGTCGCGCGGCTGGGCGAAGGGGCCGCTGATCGCCATAGGAATCGTGGTCGCGCTCTTCGCGGCGTTCTTCCTGGCCTATGCACTGATCATGATCTTTTGACGGATGCCTCGCGCGCCCCGTCGGCCCGGTACGCCGCGCGCCGCGCCGCGATGATGCGCCCGAACATGCCAGAAAGGTGAAGACGCCATGTCCGACGAAACAGCTCAGCGTGACCAGGCACGGGGCGACGACGTCTATCAGCCGGAGAACTCCGACGTTGCGAACCGCCCGAGTGGTGATCTCGACCTGGAGAACGTGATCGACGAGCGCGGGCTGGACGACACCATGGCGGAGGGGTACTCGCCGCCCGAGCGTCCGCTGGGCGTCACCAAGTACGGCACCACCGGGGAGGAGCAGATGCGCGGCGAGACCCTCGACCAGCGCCTCGCCCAGGAGGACCCGGAGGTGGAGACGCCGCAGGACAACGGGATCGGCGATCTGGTGGACGGTGACGGCGAGCCGGTCGACAAGGAGGCGGGCGAGGCGCGGGCCGGTCGCCTCACGGCCGCTTACGACCCCTCGCCCAGGCGGCCCAGCGACGTGGTGGCCCGTGACGTGGGCGTAGACGGCGGTGCCGCCTCGGCCGAGGAGGCCGCGATGCACATCACCCACGACACGGACATGGAGGACCGGTAGCAGGTGCCGTGGTCCTCGCCGGAATCCTCCGACGACTCGGCGCCGGACAGCGACGGAAGGTGCGACGCATGCTTTTCCACGACCGCAGGGAGGCAGGACGCGAACTCGCCGGCCTCCTCGCCCGGCGCCTGGACGAGGGAACGCTCGGCAGCCCCTTCGTACTGGCGCTGCCCCGCGGAGGCGTACCGATCGGCGACGAGATCGCCAGAGCACTGGGCGCCCCGCTGGACGTCGTGGTGGCACGGAAGATCGGTGCCCCGTACAACCTCGAGGTGGGTGTCGGCGCGCTGGCGGGCGAGGGGCCTCCGCTCTTCGACGAGCGGACGCTCGCCATGCTCGACCTGACGGCCGACCGGCTGGCTCCGCAGGTTGCCAAAGAGCGCACGGAGATGCACCGTCGCGAGGAGCTCTACCGCGGCGGGCGCCCCGCCCCGGAGGTGAGCGGAAAGACGGTCGTCGTCGTGGACGACGGGCTGGCGACGGGCGTGACGGCCCGAGCGGCGCTGCGCGCGGTCCGTGGCATGGAGCCCGGCCGGCTGCTGCTCGCCGTTCCGGTCGGATCGCCGGAAGCGGCCGAGGCGCTCACCGCGGAAGCGGACGAAGTGCTGTGTCCCCACCGGCCGCCGCTGTTCCACGCGGTGGGGCAGTGGTACGAGGACTTCGACCAAGTCGGTGACGAGGAAGTGGTCGCCATACTTCGGGGATATGCCGCAGCTCCCTGACGGAGCAGGGGAGTACGGCACCGGCCCTGGGCCGGCAGTTCCGGCTCGCGGATGAACAGGTTGTCAAACGCCCCGTTGGGCGGGGACTTCGGGAACATCGACCGCATCCGGCCCGCAGAGCCCGTCCGGCGGATTTTGCATTACCCCGAATTCAGCAAAGCCCTTGGGCATCATCATCTTCGTTGGCATGCTTGAGCGACCCGCGGTCCGGTTGGGCGCATGATGTCCCGCGCCCTCGCTTTGCGCGGTTCGCCCAGCTCATGGCGGAGGTGTAGAAAGAGTCTATGGCCGGACGCTACGGCCGCCCGCGCTCGGTTCTTCGGATGCGAACTGTCGCAGGTCAGGTCTTTCTCCTGCAGGTGGCGATCGTGGTGTTGCTCGTCGCCGCGGCCATGGCGGCGCTGGTGTTCCAGTCACGCACCGACAGCGAACGCGAGGCTCGCAACCGGTCGGTCGCCGTGGCCCAGACCTTCGCCCACTCCCCCGGGGTCGAGCAGGCACTGGCAAGTGGGCATCCCACCGCGGTGCTTCAGCCCAAGGCCGAAGCCGCGCGCAAGCGTTCCGGCGTGGACTTCATCGTCGTGATGAGCACCGAGGGCATCCGCTACAGCCACCCGCTGCCGGACCGGATCGGGAAGAAGTTCGTCGGCAATATCGCCCCCGCCCAGGACGGCAAGGTCGTCACGGAGAAGATCATCGGCACCATCGGACCGCTCGTCCAAGCCGTCGTCCCGGTCACCGACGACAAGGGCACCGTGGTGGGCCTGGTCTCCGCCGGCATCACCATCGAACGCGTGAGCGGTGTTGTGGAGGAGCAGTTCCCTCTGCTGTTCGGCGCTGCGGGCGGCGTGCTGCTTCTGACCACGGGGGGCACGGCGCTGGTGAGCAGCAGGCTGCGCCGCCAGACGCACGGGCTCGGTCCTGCCGAGATGACCCGGATGTACGAACATCACGACGCTGTTCTGCACGCGGTGCGCGAGGGGGTCATCATCGTGAGCGGCGACGGGCGGCTGCTGCTCGCCAACGACGAGGCGCGCAGGCTTCTGAACCTGCCGCCGGACGTGGACGGCGCCCCGGTCACCGAACTGGGCCTCGATCCGCGCACAGGACATCTGCTGTCCTCCGGAAGGACCGTGACGGACGAGGTCTTCCCCGTGGGAGAGCGTCTGATCGCCGTCAACCAGCGCTCGACGGACCAGCACGGCGGGCCGCCGGGCAGCGTCGCCACCCTGCGGGACACCACGGAACTGCAGTCCCTGACCGGTCGCGCCGACGTGGCGAGGGGACGGCTCAAGCTGCTGTACGACGCCGGCACGGAGATCGGGACCACCCTCGACATGGTGCGCACGTGTGAAGAGCTCGCCGAATTCGCCGTGTCCCGGTTCGCCGATTTCGCGACCGTGGACCTGGTGGAGGCCGTGCTGCGCGGCGAGGAGCCGACCGCCACCGGCGCGGACACCGACATGAGGCGGTCGGCGTTCGCCGGCCCGATGGAGACGGCGCTGTACCCGCTGGGACAGCTGATCCGCTTCGTCCCCACCACGCCGATGGGCACCGGTCTGGGCAGGGGTGAGGCGGTCCTGCAGGCGGATCTCAAGGCTCTCGGAGGGTGGCAGGAGCAGGATCCGGTACGGGCGCGCAAGCTTCTCGAGTACGGAATCCACTCGATGATCGCCGTTCCGCTCCGGGCCCGGGGCGTGGTCCTGGGCGTGGCCATGTTCTGGCGCGCGGAGAAACCCGAGCCGTTCGAGGAGGAGGACCTGTCGCTCGCGGAGGAGCTGGTCGCCCGCGCCGCGGTCAGCATCGACAACGCCCGCCGCTACTCGCGTGAGCACACGATGGCGGTCACGCTGCAGCGCAGCCTCCTCCCGCGGACTCTGCCCGAGCAGAACGCGCTCGACGTCGCCTACCGCTACCGCCCCGCGCAGGCCGGACTCGGCGGGCTGGGCGGCGTGGGCGGGGACTGGTTCGACATCATCCCGCTGCCCGGGGCCCGGGTGGCGCTCGTCGTCGGGGACGTCGTGGGCCATGGGCTGCACGCCGCCGCGACCATGGGCCGGCTGCGTACCGCGGTCCACAACTTCTCCACCCTGGACCTGCCGCCCGACGAGCTGATGTTCCACCTCGACGAGCTGGTGGCGCGCATCGACCAGGACGAGACCGACGACGGCGCAGACGCCGGCGTCACCGGCGCCACCTGCATCTATGCGATCTACGACGCGGTGTCGGGGACCTGCAGCATGGCCAGGGCCGGTCATCTGCAGCCGGTCGTCGTCCACCCGGACGGCACGGCCGAGTTCGCGGACGTGCCCGGTGGGCCGCCACTGGGTCTGGGTGGTCTGCCGTTCGAGACCCTCGAAGTGCGGCTGCCGAAGGACAGCCGCCTGGTGCTCTACACGGACGGGCTCGTCGAGGACCGGGAGCGGGAGATCGACGAGGGCCTGGAGCTGCTGCGCCGCACACTGGCCGAGCACGCCGGTTCCGGCTCCGAGGAGACATGTGAGGCGGTGCTCGGCGCGCTCGTGCCCGACCGTCCCCGCGACGACATCGCGCTGCTCGTCGGACGTACGCGGGTACTGGACTCGGACCGGGTCGCGGAGTGGGACGTACCGCCGGACCCGTCGGCGGTACGGCGGGTGCGGGCCGCGGTGGCGGAGAAGCTCGCCGAGTGGGGCCTGGAGGAGGAGGCCTTCACCACCGAGCTGATCCTCAGCGAGCTGGTCACCAACTCGATCCGTTACGCCTCCGGAGAGATCCGGGTTCGGCTCATCCGCGACCGGGCGCTGATCTGCGAGGTCTCCGACCAGAGCAGTACATCGCCACATATGCGGCAGGCCGCCACCACCGACGAGGGGGGCCGCGGGCTGTTCCTGGTCGCCCAGTTCGCGGAACGCTGGGGCACGCGGTACACGGCCGACGGAAAAGTCATCTGGACGGAACAGCCCCTGCCCGCCGAGCAGCCGGCCGCGCGGACGCCTGACGCCATCGGGTGACGTGCGCGTCCGCGGGGCAGCGGGGCAGCGGGGCAGCGGGGCGTGAACGCGCGACGGCTCAGCTCCGGCCCGCCCGGAAGCGCCGATGGAGTTCGTGCACCTGCTCTGCGAGTTCCGGCACCGGTCCAACCACCTCGAGACCGGGAACGACGTCCTGGACCGGCAGGGCGGCCACCGGGGACGGCCCGACTCCCAGGTCGGTGAGCCAGCGACCGAGCTGCACGGAGGAGACGGCGTACACGATGCGTCCGAGGCCGACCCAGCCGTGCGCGGCGGCGCACATGGGGCAGTGCTCGCCCGATGTGTAGACCGTGGCAACACCGCGTTCCTCGGCCTTCATGTTCGCGGCGGCCCACCGGGCGAGCGCGAACTCCGGGTGGCGCGTCCGGTCGGCGAGGGACGTCTCGCGGTTGCGGTCCTCGGCGAGGACGGTGCCGTCGGCACCGACGAGTACGGAACCGAACGGCTCGTCGCCGGCTTCCACCGCCTCGGCCGCCAGCTCCACGCACCGCTTGAGATGGGTCAGTTCGGCATCGTTGATCATGGATCTCCTCCGTGCTCCTCTCCGGCGCCGGGCCGGTAGGGTCCGTTCATCCCGGTGGCCGGGCGGTCGGCCGCAGAGCGGCCGCGTCGCTCACTCGGGAACAAGAAAAGCAGGGCGCTCGCTGACCGGACGACAATAAACCGGCATCCGGCGAACGGCACGGCGGAATCTCAATGACCGCTCTTGCCCGCCGGGTTACCCGTGCGTAACGTCTCCCTCGCGAAACGGCCGGCATCGCGTGCCGGGCCGAACCGATGCACACGGAACAACGCACGGAAGCAGCCCCCGAGGCAGTTTCTTCCGTGCCGGACATTCACCGCACCCCTCCCGCTTTTCCCTCTGGCTGCGCGTCCCCGTGCGTGCAGCGCCGAATCCTGGAGCCGAGATGAAGCGTCCGAAGTCCGCGCCGTCCCGACGGCGAAGAGCCGTACTCCGCGGGGCGGTCACCCTCGCCGCGGGGCTGGGGCTCGTCGCCACCACGTCGGGGTCCGCCCATGCGGCACCCATCCGTCTCGACTATCCGCTGAGTGGTGTCACGCACCTTCAGGGCACCGGATCCGACCTGGAGTTGAAGCCAGGTGTCCTCGCGGTCACCGCGGACCTCCGAGCGGGGACACTGACGGCCGACACCAAACTTCCGCCGGCTCCCGGGTCATTCAAGATGATCGGCGCGATTCCGGTGAGCGTGACGACGGAATTCATCGAGCCGGAGCCCACCGTCGGCACGATCGATCTCAAGACCGGCGCCATCAAGAGCACCACCAAACTGATCCTGCGGCTCAAGGACCTGAAGGTCGCCGGAATCCCCACGCCGGTCGGCTCCGCGTGCCAGACGGAAGTGCCGGCGGAACTCGATCTGACGTCCGAGCCGGGGTTCAACGCGCTCAAGGGCGGCAAGCTCTCCGGCACGTACGCGATACCGAAGTTCGAGCACTGCCTGCTCGCCACACCGCTGATCAACATGATCATTCCCGGTGACGGCAACTCCATCAGTCTGACGCTGGGGCAGCCCGCCCCGCCGCCCTCCTCCTGACCGTCGCTGCCGTCTCGCTCTCCCGGCGCGCGTGGCGGCGCGCGCCGGGCCGCCACTCACGGGCGACGGCTCTTGCGGAGTCAGCCCTTGGTCGCGACGCAGTGGTGGCTGAACGGGTCACCTTCCACGCTCCGGACGTCGACGTCGGCGAAGCCGGCTTCGCCGAGCGTCCGGACGGCTGTTTCCCGGCCCCACACGGTGCCGAGACGACACGGCTCTCACGGCTCTCGGCCGATCGGGAACAGCAGTTCCGGGCGGTCCCACGGGACGGCCGGCGGTCGGGCCTCGACCGTGCCGGTGCGTCGCGCGCCCACGCTCAGGTAGAAGCCCTCCGCAGGCGGGTGGGCGACGACCCTGACCGCGTGCAGCCCGGCCGCACGGGCCCGGTCGGTCATGTGCTCCACCAGCAGCCGGCCGATGCCCAGCCCCTGGGCTTCGTCGGCGACGAACATGAGGTCCAGCTCCGGAGGCGACAGCACCAGGGAGTAGAAGCCGAGCACCCTGCCCCTCCCGTCCGCCGCGACGAACACCTCATGCGCCTCGACATAGTCCGGCCCCACCCGATATCCGGCGACCATCGGCGCGTAATGCCCCCGATAGGCGCCCGACCCGCGCACCAGCCGGGTGAGCCGCTTCGCGTCCCGTACGACCGCACGCCGGATCCGCGGGACGTCGGGCCGGGCGGGCGGCCGCCGGCACCCGTCGGCTGATGTAAGGGCTGAACTCATACCTCGAGTATGACGCACCGCCGGTCCGAACGGGCTTCCCCGGCGGTACCGACCGCCGGGTCACGCCACGACGGGGTAGGACCCCTGGAAATCCAGCCGGACGTCCGCCCCTTCGCCGATACGGGTGAGGAGGTCGTCGAGTGCCATGAACTCCTCCCACACCTCCCGGCCGCTCGCCCCGGCCAGGTGTGTGACCAGCAGATCCTCGAGGTCCGTGACCCGCTTGTTCTTCCACACCTTGTCGGCGACCGCGACGACCAGGTCCTCGACACCGGCCCCCGCCGGCAGCCGGGACCAGTTTGCATGGGTCGCCGCGAAGCGGGCCAGGCCGGGGGCGACGCCGTGGTCCATAAGCAGCTGCCGGCCTGCTTCCTCGTGCCGGCCACCGGCACCCGACAGCTCGGCGGTGTGGACCACCTTGCCCACGTCATGGGTGGCGGCACCGAAGAGGACTGCCTGCCGGTCGTAGCGCAGCCGCGGGTGGTGTCGGTCCAGCCAGTCGGCCAGCTGGTAAGCCACGTCGTGGACGGCGCGCAGATGCGCCGCCAGTCGTGGGGGTGCGGCCAGTTTCCGCAACAGGTCGGCCGCCTCGGTCGGCAGCGGACGCAATGGCGGGTCGCCGGGGTCCTGGAGGGCACGGATCAGCAGGTCGTCGGCAGTCACCGCGACAGATTACGCGCCCGAGGATCACGCACCTGATGACCCGGGCCCTCTCTCGACGCTCCCATGGGCGGCGGAAGCCGACCCGGCCCGTGGTGATGTGGGCCGGTTCCGGTGGTCTCCGGCCGGGACCACGGGGTCGGACCGTCGGTTCAGCGCGCCGTGTCCAGGAAGCCCGCCACCATCGCGGCGAACTCGTCCGGAGTGGCGACCCGGGTGCCGAGTTGCTCGGCCTTGTCCCTCTTGGAGCCGGCGCCGTCCCCGGCGACGAGCAGCGTGGTGCGTCGGGAAACGCTCGAGGAGGACTTGCCGCCTGCCCGTTCGATGAGTTCGTTCATCTGATTGCGGCTCAGCTTCTCCAGCGAACCGGTCATCGCGCCGGTGACGACGACGGTCATGCCGTCGAGCGGGCGGGCCTCGCCGCCCGTCTCCGCGGCTGACGCTGCCGCGCTGTCAGCGCCCGTGCCCTCCGTAACCCTCGCGTCGGGCCGAGTCGCCCCCGGTTCGCTCATGTTGACGCCTGCGACGGTCAGCCGGTCGATCAGACCGGCGAGCTCCGCGAGCTCGGCCACGACCGTCCTGGCCTTCTCGACGCCGATGCCTTCGACCTGCTGCAGGGCGTCGGCATCGGCGGCGCGTATGTGCTCCATGGTCGCGAAGTGCCCTGCGATGCGGCGGGACATGGAGCGGCCGGTGCCCCGGACACCGAGTGCGCAGAGGACCCGTGACAGGGGCCGACTCCTTGCCGTGTCGATGGCCGCGAGCAGATTGTCCGTGCTCGTTTCACCCATCCGCTCCAGCTGCAGCAGCTGCTCACGCGTGAGGGCGAACAGGTCCGCGAAGTCGGCGACGAGGCCGGCGTCGACGAGCTGGACGACGCGGGTGACGCCGAGCCCCTCGATGTCGAGCTGGTCGCGCCCGGCGGCGTAGGACACGGAGGCGACTACACGGCAGTTGCGTCCGCGCACGCAGCGCCAGCGCTGCTCGGAGACGTCGATGCCGGAGCCGCACTGGGGGCAGACCCCGGGAAAGACGATGGGCTGTTCGGCGCCCGTGCGCAGGTGGGCGACGGGCGCCTCGATGCGCGGAATGATGTCGCCCGCCTTGTAGACCGTCACCCGGTCGCCTATGCGGAGATCGCGGCGGGTGATGTCCGCGGGATTGTGCAGGGTCGCGTATGTGACGGTCGATCCGTCGATCTCCACCGGCTCGAGAACGGCGCGCGGGGCGATGATCCCGGTGCGGCCCACGTTCCACTCGACACCCAGGAGAGTGGTGACCTTCTCCACGGCGGGGAGTTTGTAGGCGATCGCCCACCGTGGCGCCCGGGAGCCGGAGCCGGCGGCTGCCTGGTCCGCCGCGCTGTCCGCCTTGATCACGATGCCGTCGATGCCGAACGGCAGGCCCGGGCGGGCTGCGGCGATCTCCTCGATCCGTGCCTGGATGTCGTCGGCCGTGGTCAGGGTGCGCGGGGCGACAGCCGTACCGTCGGCGGTGTGCACGCCGAGCCCGCCGACGTACTCCATGACGCGGCTGTGCGGCCAATCGCCGAGTCTGGCTTCCAGTTCCGCACCGGAGGCGGGCAGCGCCAGAGCACCGTAGCCGAAGAAGGTCATCTCCACCGTGTAGGCGCGTTCCTTGGCGCGCAGGGTGCCGGCCGCGCCGTTGCGCGGGTTGGCGAACGGCGCGCCGCCGTGCTCGGTGCGGGCGGCGTTCGCCCGCTCGAACTGCTCGTCCGTCATGAGGACTTCACCGCGGACCTCCAGCGTGACGGGCTCGGACAGCCGCCGCGGAAGGCCGACCACGGTGCCCATGGCGTGCGACACGTCCTCCCCTGCCGTGCCGTCGCCGCGGGTGACCAGCCGGGTCAGGCGCCCCTGTTCGTATCGAGCGGCGATCGCGAGGCCGTCCAGCTTGGGTTCGACGCTCCAGGCCTCGACGGGCCGGCCGATCCGCCGCTCCACCGAGGCGGTCCAGGCGAGGAGCTGCTCCGCGGAGAAGACGTTGTCCAGGGACAGCATCGGTCTTGTGTGGGGCACGTCCCCCACGGCAGCGCCGCCCGCGACCTTCCCCGTCGGGGAGAAGGGCGACACCTCGTCCGGGTGCTCCTGCTCGTACGCGGCGATGCCGCGCGCCAGGCGGTCGTACGCATCGTCGTCCAGGGTGCTCTCGCCCGTCGCGTAGTACGCGGCGGCCGCCTCCGTCGCGGTCTCGACCGCCGCGGCATAGGCCGCGGCGTCAACGAGGGTGACGGACGGAGCTGCGGGAGCTGCAAGAGCTGTGGGTGAAGTCGTCGTCATGGCTCTTATACTTCCGTCCACCACTGACAACGGCCCCGGACCGCGACGCCTGTGGCATATGCCGAAGGCACCACCGGATCGAGTGTTGCCAAATGGCTTACGGCCCCTCGCTCCCTGTGCAACAGTCGTAACCGGTCCCTGTTCCAGACCCTGGCCGTGGCCGCGCCTGTATCGGAGTACGACATGCCGTCCCATGTGTTCGCGGACCGTCCCGCACAGCCGCCCGAGCGCGAAACCGTAGACGCGCTGATCACCCGGACGCGCAGACTGCGCGGAGACGTCGACGCGGTACGCCCCGACCCCGAAGTGGCGGAGGACGATCCGCAGGAGCGATGGCGGCGGGCGCTGTGCGACCTGGCGCTCCATCACCTCGACGACCTGGGTTCCCACTTGGGGCAGCTCAAGGACGGACTCCCGCAGGAGACGGCGGAGGCGATCGCCGACGAACTCGCCGAGTACGAGGCGGACCGCGCCGCGGCCGGCACCGGCTCGCTGCTCAGCCGCGTCGGCAGCGCCGAGTGGAACCTCCTCACCGACGAGGTCAGCTGGTCCGACGAGCTGTACCGCATTCTGGGCCGCGACTCTCGCTACGGACCCATGTCCCTGGACGAGATGCCCTCCCTCGTCTTCGCGGAGGACCAGCCGCTGCTGACCGCGATGGTGACGGACTGTCTGGTCGACGGTCGGCCCATCGACGGCGAGTTTCGCGTCGTGCGGCCCGACGGGCGGGTGCGCACCGTGCACATGATGGGCGAGCCCGTGCTCGACGCCGACGGATCCACCGCGTCCATGTGGGCCGTGCTGCGGGACGTCAGCGAGCTGCGTCGCAGCCAGCGGGCAGTACGAGAGACCAGGGACTGGCTGCAACGGCAGCAGCACATGGAGCAGACGGAGCGACGGCTCGCGGTCGAAATGCAGGAAGCCGTACTCCCCCCGTGGCGCGGATCGCTGCAGTTCCCGCACGACGGCCCGACCTCACTGGACGTCGCGGCGCACTACCTCCCTTCCGCGAGCGGCGCGCTCATCGGTGGCGACTGGTACGACGCCCTGCAACTGCCCGCCGGTGACTCGCTTCTGAGCGTCGGCGACCTGACCGGCCACGGGGTGTCCGCGACCTCTGCCATGGCGATGCTGCTGGGCGCTCTGCGTGGGATGGCCGTCGCGGGCATCCGGCCGGGTGCGCTGATGACGCACCTCAACCAGTTGCTCGAGACGTCTCCGCAGCCCGCTCTGGGCAGTGCGGTCTGCTGCCGCTACACGCCTGGGACCAGGTCGCTGTCGTGGGCGCAGGCCGGGCACCCCTCCCCGCTGCTGTTCCGCGACGGGGCAGGCCGGACGCTCACGGCACCGGACGGCGTGCTGCTCGGCGCCACGAGCGGAGCGGCGTACGAGCAGGCCGAACTGACCCTGCGGCCTGGCGATCTGCTGGTCCTGCACACCGACGGGCTGACGCGCACGAGCGCGACGTCCGACGACGGGGCGGACCGGCTGACGGCTTTGGCAGCGCGGTTCGCCCGGGCCAGGGATGCTCAGGAATGCGTCCGTGTGATGGTGGAGGAGTTCGGCGAGCAGGAGCGCGAGGGCGACGCCTGCGTGATGGTGGCGAGGGTCATCGCCTGACCCCGCGTGGGTCGGTCCGACGCCGGGGGCTGCCCGAAGCCGGGTGTTTGCGCGAAGCCCTGAAATCGGGTGTCGCCCCCAAGCCCGGTGTCGAGCCTCCGGGTGTCGAGTCGGCCACAGCCCCGCAGGGCGGCTAGAGCTGGGCTCTCCGCGCCTTCGTCGAAGGGCTGCGGGGCAGCGCCACCTCGATCTCCTCCCGCAGGTCCTCGATCTTGGCGTAGCCGGCGTACTGTCCGGTCAGCCGGTACATCTCCCGCAGCCTGTCCCAGGTCCGGTGCGAGGAGGTCTCCCCCATCGACACCAGCGCGAGCCGGGCGTACCGGTCGGCCTGTTCGGGGTCGTCGGCGATGAAGCACGCGGAGGCCAGCGAGATGTAGTCGAAGATCTTCGACCGCTGCCTGCCGCCCGCGCGCAGCTGAAGCGCCTGCCTGGCGTGGTTCTGCGCGATGCTCGCGGCCGAGGGGTCGTGGTCGGCGAGTGTGCGGTAGGCCAGGGCCTGCATGCCGTGGAGGTCCGCCTCGTCGAACATCTGCATCCAACTGGGCGGCGGGACGTCCCCCTTGTCGGAGACGAACAGTTCCTCGGCCTCGCCGAGCGTGCGGCGCATGGCCTGGCCGCGGCCCATGGAGGCCTGCGCCCAGGCCTCGATGGTGTGCAGCATCGCCCGGGTGCGGGGCAGGGTCTGCTCCCCGGAACCGGACTTGGCGAGCTTCATCAGGTCCAGCGCGTCGTCGGGACGGCCGAGGTGGACCATCTGGCGCGCCGCCCGGGAGAGCGCCTCGCCGGCGCGTGGCCGGTCACCGCCCTCGCGGGCCGCGTGTGCGGCGATGACGAAGTACTTCTGGGCGGTCGGCTCCAGGCCGACGTCATGGGACATCCAGCCCGCGAGAACGGCCAGGTTGGCGGCGACGCCCCACAGGCGCCGCTGGAGGTGGTCGGGATGGCGGTAGGCGAGCATGCCGCCGACCTCGTTCAGCTGTCCCACCACTGCTTTCCGCTGCAGGCCTCCGCCGCGGGCGGCGTCCCAGGCGCGGAACACCTCGACGGAACGCTCCAGCGCCTCGATCTCCTGCGACCCGATGGGGGCGGCTTCGTAACGGTCGTACCCAGCGGGGTCGGCGTGCAGGGCATCGGAGGTGCGGACGGCGTCCTGGGAGATCGCCGGATCGGTCTTGAGCCAGTCGTGCATGGCGCTGCTGAGTGCTGAGCCCGCGGCGAGTGCCGCGCCCGCGCCCACCAGGCCGCGTCGGTTGAGCATGAGGTCCATTCCCGTGAATTCGGTGAGGACCGCCGCCGTACGGTCGGGCGCCCAGGGCAGACCGTCAGGGTTGTCTGCGCCCTGGACGTCCCGCCGTTTACCCGCTCGCCCGCTCCGTGCGAACCCGAGGTCCTCGATGGTCACGACACGACCGAGTCGCTCGGTGAACAGAGCTGCCAGCACCTTGGGCACGGGATCGCGCGGGGTCTCCCCCAGGTCGATCCAGCGCCGCACCCGCGAGGTGTCGGTCGCCAGCTGCGGGTGGCCCATGGCCGCCGCCTGCCGGTTCACGAGTCTTGCGAGTTCGCCCTTGGACCAGCCGGCCAGGCCGAACAGGTCGCTCAGGCGGGTGTTGGGTTCTCTGCTCACGTCAAGCCCCCAGGTTCTCGGCTGAGTTGACAGTAACCCGCTGTCATGGGGCGGGCGACTATTCGCCAGGGTTCGCCAGGGTCCGCCAGATGGTCTGCCACCCGCGAGGCGGTGTCAGGTAGGAACGCGCCACCTCGCCCCGTCTGTCGGGGCACATTCCCCAGGGTGTTTCCTCTGGCATATGGGGCGGGGGCGCGCGCACGCAATTTGTCGGCACACGAAGGGATCTGTATCTCCCATGTACACAGCATCGTCCTCCGTGTCCGCCCCGCCCCGGCTGCAGCAGCGCACCGCGTTCCCGGCCGGCACCGGACCGTATCTCGACCCCACTCACGCCGGCCGGGCACGCAGGCCGGCCGGCGTGGTCGGCCAGCCCCTCAGCGGGAGAATCGACTTGTCCGGTCCCCAGGGCGCACAGCTGCGGAAGGCTGTGGCGTCGGTGCACCGGATCTGCCCGGAGTTCAACCCGGTGCAGGTGCTGCGCCGCAGCGGACGATCCGTCCTGATCGTGGGCACGACGGGGCGTACCACAGCGGTCGCCAAGTGCTTACTGGACCACTCGCCGGCGTGGGCCGAGCGGCTGCGACACGAAATAGCTGCGTACCGCGCTTTCGTACGGCACCGCCCACCGGTCCGGGTCCCGCGGCTCATCGCGGCTGACCCGGAAAACTGCACCCTGGTGATCGAGCGGATGCCCGGAAGGGCCGCGGCACTGACCCGACACCCCCTGGAGGCGCCGCCGCGCGCGGACGTGCGAGCGGCGCTGGGCGCGATCGCCCGCCTCAACACATGGCGGCCACCGGCGGGAATGTTCGACGCCCCGCTCGACTACGGATCCCGGATCTCGCGCTACCACGAGCTGGGGCTGTTCACCGACCGCGACCTCGGTGACCTGCAGAAGCTGCTGCACGGTCTGGCGCAGGCCGGCGGCCGGCACGGCATGGGGCAGTTCTGTCACGGTGACGCACTGCTTTCCAACATTCTGCTGTCGCCCACAGGTCCGGTGCTCGTCGACTGGGAGCACGCCGGCTGGTATCTGCCCGGCTACGACCTGGCGACGCTCTGGGCGGTGCTGGGTGACGCACCGGTGGCGCGCCGTCAGATCAGCCAGCTGGCACAGCAGTCGGGCACCGCCGCCAGGGACGCCTTCCTGGTGAACCTGATGCTGGTGCTCACCCGGGAGATCCGGACGTACGAGACGGCCGTGCAGCGCACGATGCGCGAGGCGCCGCCTGTCTCCGGTGGGCAGACGCAGGCCGCCGGCCCGACGGTGGGTGAGGAACAGCGGCTGCTCCTGAGGCGGCTGCACGACGACTGCGCAATGGCCCGGCGGGCCGTGCGCGCGGCGGTCGGCACTCGCTGACCAGCCGCCACAGAGGGGGAAGCGCGCTGCGCGACCGGTGCCGAC
>NZ_JBEXRZ010000108.1:0-22989 GCF_040613325.1 Streptomyces sp. NPDC006283
CCGACGACGCCCTCGACGACCTCGTCGGCTTCTTCGTCAACACCCTCGTCCTGCGCACCGACACCTCCGGCGACCCCACCTTCCGCGAACTGCTGGAGCGGGTACGCGAGACGGACCTCGCCGCCTACGCCAACCAGGACGTGCCCTTCGAAAAGCTCGTCGAACGGCTCCGCCCCGAACGCTCCCTGGCCCGCCACCCCCTGTTCCAGGTCATGCTCGCCTTCCAGAACAGCGGCGAGGCACGCCTGGCGCTGCCCGGCCTCGACGCCCGGGCGCTGCCCGTCGGCGTCGGCATCGCCAAGTTCGACCTGCACCTGAGCATGGTCGAACTCCGCGCCGCCGGCGGCGGCCCCGGCGGCATCCAGGCCGCCCTGGAATACGCCACCGACCTGTTCGACCGCACCACCGCCCAGGCGCTCGTCGACCGGCTGCTGCGGCTCCTCACCGCCGTCACGGACGACCCCGACACCACCATCGGCCGCGTCGAACTCCTCGACGCCGCGGAACGCCACCGCATCCTCACCGACTGGAACACCACGCACGGAACGGAGCACGCCCACGATGCGCGCGTACCGGAACTTCTCGAACGCCAAATGGCGCGTACGCCGCACGCTCTGGCGCTGGTGCACGACGATGGCCGGCTGACCTACGCCGAGCTCAACGCCCGCGCCAACCGCCTCGCCCGCCACCTCGTCGAGCAGGGCGCGGGCCCCGAGCAGATCGTCGCCCTGCGCCTGCCGCGCTCGCCGGACCTGTACGTCGCCGTGCTCGCCGTCCTCAAGACCGGCGCCGCCTACCTGCCGATCGACATCTCCTACCCGGCGGAACGCATCGCGTTCATGATCGACGACGCCCGTCCGGTGACCGTCCTCACCGCCCTGCCCGCGGACCTGTCCGCCTACGACGACAGCGACCTCACCGACGCCGACCGCACCACACCGCTGCTGCCCGCCCACCCGGCGTACGTCATCCACACCTCCGGCTCCACCGGCACCCCCAAGGCCGTCGTCATGCCCCACGCCGGCCTGGTCAACCTGCTGACCTGGCACGCCCGCCGCTTCCCCGGCGGCACCGGGATCCGCACCGCCCAGTTCACCGCCATCGGCTTCGACTTCTCGGTGCAGGAGATCCTCTCCCCGTGGGTGATGGGCAAGACCCTCGTCGTGCCCTCGGAGGAGGTCCGCCGCAGCGCCGAACTCCTGGCCGGCTGGCTCGAGGAGCAGCAGATCGGCGAACTGTTCGCCCCCAACCTCGTCATCGAGGCGCTCGCCGAGACCGCGGCCGAGCAGGGCCGCACCCTGCCCCACCTCACCGACGTCCTCCAGGGCGGCGAGGCCCTCACCCCCACCGAACGCGTACGCACCTTCGCCCGCGCCGTGCCCGGCCGCCGCCTGCACAACGTGTACGGCCCCGCGGAGACGCACGCCGTCACCACCCACACCCTGGCCGCCGACCCCGCCGCCTGGCCTGCCTCCGCCCCCATCGGACGGCCCGTCGACCACGACCGCGTCTACGTCCTCGACAACGCACTGCGCCCGGTGCCGGCGGGCGTCACCGGCGAGCTGTACCTGGCCGGCGCGGGCGTCGCCCGCGGCTACCTCGGCCGCCCGCGCACCACCGCGGAACGCTTCGTCGCCGACCCCTACGGCGCACCCGGCACCCGCATGTACCGCACCGGCGACCTCGGGCGCTGGAACACCGCCGGCGAGCTGGAGTTCGCCGGCCGCATCGACCACCAGGTCAAGATCCGCGGCTTCCGTGTGGAGCCCGGCGAGGTCGAGTCCGCCCTCACCGCCCACCCGCACATCGCCCAGGCCGCGGTGCTCCCGCACGGCGAACGGCTCGTCGCCTACGTGGTGCCCCGGCCCGGCGCCGACCTGGCCGAAGTCCGCGAACACCTCGCCGCCCGCCTGCCCGACTTCATGGTCCCCACCGCCTACGTGCCGCTCGACGCGCTGCCGCTCACCGTCAACGGCAAACTCGACCGGGCCGCCCTGCCCGCCCCCGACGCCCCCCACGCCCCAGGGCGCGCCCCGCGCACCCCGCGCGAGGAGATCCTGTGCGGCCTGTTCGCCGAGGTCCTCGGCGCCCAGCAGGTCGGCATCGACGACAACTTCTTCGACCTCGGCGGCCACTCCCTGCTCGCCACCCGCCTCATCTCCCGCATCCGCACCGTCCTCGGCGCCGAAGCCACCCTGCGCGACCTGTTCGAGGCGCCCACCGCCGCGGGCCTGGGGGAGCGGCTGGAGCAGGCACAGGGCACCCGCCCGGCCCTGCTGCCCGCCAACCGGCCCGACCGGCTCCCGCTGTCCTACGCCCAGCGCCGCCTGTGGTTCCTCGGCCGCCTCACCGGCGGCGACCCCGGCTACAACATGCCCGTCGCCCTGCGCCTCACCGGCCGCCTCGACCACACCGCCCTGACCGCCGCCCTCGGCGACCTCGTGGACCGCCACGAAACCCTGCGCACCGTCTTCCCCGAAGGCGACGACGGCAGCCCCCACCAGCTCGTCCTCGACCCGGAGACCGCCCGGCCCGCCCTCGGCCTCGCCGACAGCAGCGAGGACACCCTCGCCGCCGACCTGGCGGCCGCCGCCCGCCACAGCTTCGACCTCACCCGCGAACTGCCCCTGAAGAACACCCTCTTCCGCCTCGGCGACGACGAGCACGTCCTGCTGCTCCTGCTGCACCACATCGCCGGCGACGGCTGGTCACTGGCGCCCCTCGCCCGCGACCTGGTCACGGCCTACACCGCCCGCACCGCGGGCCGCGACCCCCACTTCGCGCCGCTGCCCGTCCAGTACGCCGACTACACCCTGTGGCAGCAGGCCCTCCTCGGCGACGAGGACGACCCCACCAGCCTCATCAGCCGGCAGTCCGCCCACTGGAGGCAAGCACTCGCCGGCCTGCCCGAGGAACTCCAGCTCCCCGCCGACCGGCCCCGGCCCGCCACCCCCGCACACCGCGGCGAAGCCGTCTTCCGCACCCTCGACGCCGACCTGCACGGCCGGCTCCTCACCCTCGCCCGCTCCGCAGGCGCCAGCCTGTTCATGGTGCTGCAGGCCGCCGTCTCCGCCGTCCTGACCCGGCACGGCGCCGGCACCGACATCCCCGTCGGCAGCCCCATCGCCGGCCGCACCGACGACGCCCTCGACGACCTCGTCGGCTTCTTCGTCAACACCCTCGTCCTGCGCACCGACACCTCCGGCAACCCCACCTTCCGCGAACTTCTCGACCGCGTCCGGGAGTTCGACCTCGCCGCCTACGCCCACCAGGACGTGCCCTTCGACAAACTCGTCGAGGACGCCCACCCCGGCCGCTCCCTGTCCCGCCACCCCCTCTTCCAGGTGCTGCTCGCCCTGCAGAACACCCCCGAAGCCGTCCTGGAACTGCCCGGGCTCACCGCCCGCCCCGAGGTCGCCCACCTGGGCGCCGCCAAGTTCGACCTGACGTTCAACCTGGCGGAACGGCACGGCCCCGCAGGCGAGGCCCACGGCATCGACGCCGTCCTCGAATACAGCACCGACCTGTTCGACCGCAGCACCGCGGAAGCACTCACCGACCGGCTCATCACCTTCCTGCGGGCCGTGGCCGCCGACCCCGACACCACCATCGCCGACGTGCCGATCCTCGGCGACGGCGAGGCGGACCGGCAGATCACCGGCTGGAACGACACCACCCACCCCCGCGGCCTGCACACCGCCGCCGCCTCCCTGCCCCGCCGCGTCACCGAACAGGCCGCCCGCACCCCGCACGCCGTCGCCGTCACGGAAAGCGGCGGCACCTGCCTCACCTACACCGAACTCGAGACCCGCGCCAACCGTCTCGCCCGCCACCTCATCCGCCACGGCGTCACCACCGAGACCCGCATCGCCGTCCTGGCCGAACGCTCGGCGCAGCTCGTCGTCACCACCCTCGCCGTCCTCAAGGCCGGCGGCGTGTACGTGCCGCTGCACACCGGCTACCCCACCGACCGGATGCGGCACGTCCTCGCCGACACCGACGCGGCCCTGCTGCTCACCGACGCCCACCACGCCGCCACCGCCGCCCGCCTGGCCGTGCCCACCCTCACCGTCGACGCCGCCACGGCGGCCGACGAACAGGACACCACCGCCCCCCACGTCACCGTCCTGCCCGACCAGCTCGCGTACATCATGTTCACCTCCGGCTCGACCGGCCTGCCCAAGGGCATCGGCATCACCCACCGCGACGCCATCGCGCTGGCCGTCGACCGCTGCTGGGAGATGCACGCCGGCTCCCGCGTCCTGATGCACTCCCCGTACGCCTTCGACATCTCCACCTTCGAACTGTGGAGCCCCCTGCTGGCCGGCGGCCGGATCGTCGTCGCACCCCGCGGCGACATCGACGCCACCGTCCTGCGGCACACCCTCGCCGCCCAGGGCGTCACCTCGCTGCTGCTGACCGCCGGCCTGTTCGGCGTCATCGCCGACGAGGACCCGGAGGTCTTCACCGGCGTCACCGACGTATGGACCGGCGGCGACGTCGTGTCGCCCACCGCCGTGCGCCGCGTCCTGGCCGCCTGCCCCGGCACCGTCGTCAAAACCCTCTACGGGCCCACCGAAACCACCCTGGGCTGCACCTGGCTGCCGTTCACCGACCCCGGCCGCATCCCGCCCGCCGTCCCCATCGGCAGGCCGCTGGACAACACCCGCGCCTACGTCCTCGACGAGCGGCTGCGCCCCGCACCGCCCGGCGTCACCGGCGAGCTGTACATCGCCGGCGCCGGACTCGCCCGCGGCTACCGGTCCCAGAGCGCCCGCACCGCGGAACGCTTCACCGCCGACCCCTTCGCCCACCTGTTCGGCGACACGGGCGGCCGCATGTACCGCACCGGCGACCTCGCCCGCCGCGACACGGACGGCGTCCTCCACTTCTGCGGCCGCGCCGACCAGCAGGTCAAGATCCGCGGCTTCCGCGTCGAACCCGGCGAGATCGAGACGGCCCTCGCCGCCCACCCGGACGTCACCCGCGCCGCCGTCGTCGCCCGCCCCGGCCGCGCCGGCGACAAGGTCCTCGTCGCCTACCTCGTCACCGCCCCCGGCGCCGCGGGCGCCGGCCCCGACGAACTGCGCGCCGACCTCGAACAGCAGCTGCCCGACTACATGGTCCCCGCCGCGTTCGTCGCCCTGCCCGCCCTGCCCGTCACCCCCAACGGCAAACTCGACCACGACGCCCTGCCCGAGCCCGACTGGGGCGGCGGCAGCGGACGCCCGCCCCGCGGCCCCCGCGAGGAGATGCTGTGCGACCTGTTCGCCGAGGTCCTCGGCGCCCAGCGGGTCGGCATCGACGACAACTTCTTCGAACTCGGCGGCCACTCCATGCTCGCCACCCGCCTCGTCGGCCGCCTGGGGACCGTCCTCGGCACCGACATCGGCGTCCGCACCCTCTTCGAGGCGCCCACCGTCGCCGCCCTCACCGCCCGCATCGACGGCGGCGACAGCGCCCACGACCCCCTCGGCGTGGTCCTGCCGCTGCGCACCGGCGGCAGCCGCCCGCCCCTGTTCTGCATCCACCCCGCGGGCGGCTTCGGCTGGATCTACTCCGCACTGCTGCGCCACACCGACCGCGAACAGCCCCTGTACGCCCTGCAGGCCCGCGGCCTGGCCCGCGAGGAGGAACTGCCCGCCTCCATCGACGCCATGGCCCGCGACTACGCCGAACAGATCCGCAAAACGGTGCCCGACGGCTCCTACGAGATCCTCGGCTGGTCCTTCGGCGGCCTCGTCGCCCACGCCGTCGCCACCCGCCTCCAGGCCGAAGGCGCCCGGGTGAGCCTGCTCGCCGTCCTCGACGCCTACCCCGACGCCTACGACGGCACCGAACACGAGGTCGGCGAGGAACAGGTCCTGGCGATCCTCCTCAACGCCGCCGGCATCGACCGCGCCGACACCTTCGGCGACGCCCCGCTGCAGCGCGCCGCCGTCCTCGACGCCCTGCGCGACGCGGGCAGCGCCCTGGCCAACCTCGACGACGACTCGGTCGGCCGCATGGTCGGCGTCTTCCTCAACAACACGCGCCTCATCCAGAACTTCCGGCCGCAGCCCTTCGGCGGCGACCTGGTGTTCTTCGCCGCCGGCGCCGGCCGCACCGACCCGGCGCTCACCCCCGGCAGCTGGCGCCCCCACGTCACGGGACGCATCGAGGAGCACCACCTGGACACCGACCACGCCGGCCTGGCCCGGCCCGAGGCCCTGGGCGTCATCGCCAAGACGCTCGCACACCGGGACGAGAACGCGCCTCGGACCAGCAACTGACCGATCGGAGACACACCGTGCGCACACCGACCATCGCAGCGGAAGACCGGACCCTGCCGGCCCACACGCCCGACACCCCGCCCACCGCCGCCGTGCTGCGCGCGCTGCCGGCCCACCCGCCCACCCCCACCGGCGAGTTCGCAGCAGACCGCACCGCCGTCACCACCTACCTGCAGTCCACCATGCGCATCGTCGCAGCCCTGCCGCCACGCACCGAACGCACCCCAGGCCAGCACAGCGACGCCGCCGCCGTCCACGACGAGGCCCGCACCGTACGGCGCCGGTTCCTCGCCACGCACGCCGAACGCGTCTACGCCGAGCTGACCGACGGACTCACCCTCAGCCCCCGCCTGGACGAACTCGTCGCCCTCGCCGCCCACCACTTCCCGGGCCTGGTGCCCACCCGCGCCCAACTCGCCGACGACGCACGGCACATGCAGCGCAACAAGGAAGGCTGGGAGATAGCCGTCGGCGTCTTCCTCCATGCCGTGCTGAACGCCCCCACCGCCGGCAACCACCTGCTGCGCTCCATGCTGCGCCCCACCCCGCGCGCCCTCGCCGCCCTCCTCGACTACCGGCTCACCGGCCACACCGACCTGGGCATCGCCACCGTCACCCGCCGCGACGGCATCGCCCATCTCGAACTGTGCAACGACGAGTTCCTCAACGCCGAGGACGACGCCGCCGTCGAAGCCCTCGAAACCGGCACCGACCTCGTGCTCCTCGACCCCGCCAGCCACGTCGGCGTGCTGCGCGGCGCCGCCCAGACCCACCCCGCCTACGCCGGCCGCCGCGTCTTCAGCTCCGGCATCAACCTCACCCACCTCTACCACGGCGACATCTCCCTCCTCGGCTTCCTGCTGCGCCGCGAGGCCGGCTACATCGCCAAGTTCGTCCGCGGCCTGTGCCTCGACGAGAGCACCGGCGACGGCTGGTGGCCCGACGCCGACAAGCCCTGGGTCGGCGCCGTCGACTCCTTCGCCATCGGCGGCGGGCTGCAGATCCTGCCCGTCATGGACCGCGTCGTCGCCGCCGACGACGCCTGGTTCAGCCTCCCCGCCATGGAGGAGGGCCTGGTACCCGGCGTGTCCAACCTGCGCCTGCTGCACCCGGCCGGCTCCCGCCTCACCCGCCGCCTCATCTTCTGGGGCCACAAGCTGAAGGCCGCCGACCCCGAAGCCTCCCCGATCGTCGACGAGACGGCGCCCGCCGACACCATGGACACAGCCGTCGAACGCGCCGCCCAGCACCTGGACCACCCGGCCGTCGGCGCCAACCGGCGCATGCTGAACCTCGTCGAGGAACCCGCAGACCTCTTCCGCCGCTACCTGGCCCAGTACGCCTACGAACAGGCCTGCCTGCTGCACAGCCCCGCCCTGACCGACACCCTGGAACGCACCTGGATCAACCGCAGCCGCGGCGGCGGTTCCCGATGACCGTGCTCGACACCGCACCCCGCACCGCCGCGCCGCCCGCCGGCCCCCCGCTGCCCGACGGCACCGCACTCGAGCTGTACCGGGCCATGGTCACCGGCCGCGCCTTCGACCGGCAGGCCACCGCGTTCACCCGCCAGGGCCGCCTCGCCGTCTACCCCTCCTCACACGGCCAGGAAGCCTGCCAGACCGCGTCCGTGCTCGCCCTGCGCGCCACCGACTGGCTCTTCCCCACCTACCGCGAAAGCGTCGCCCTGCTCACCCGCGGCATCGACGCCACCGAGGTCCTCACCCTCTTCCGCGGCGACCGCCACTGCGGCTACGACCCGCGCGCCCACCGCACCGCCCCCCAGTGCACCCCGCTCGCCACCCAGTGCCTGCACGCCGCCGGACTCGCCGACGCCGCCCGCATGCGCGGCCACGACACCGTCGCCCTCGCCTACGTCGGCGACGGCGCCACCAGCGAGGGCGACTTCCACGAAGCCGTCAACTACGCGGCCGTGCGCCGCGCCCCCGTCGTCTTCTTCGTCCAGAACAACCAGTACGCCATCAGCGTCCCGCTCGCCAAGCAGACCGCCGCCCGCGCCCTCGCCGACAAGGCCGCCGGCTACGGAGCCGCCGGCGTCCGCGTCGACGGCAACGACGCCGCGGCCGTCCACGCGGCGGTCGCCGAGGCCGCCCACCGCGCCCGCACCGGCGGCGGCCCCACCCTCGTCGAAGCCCTCACCTACCGCATCGAGGCCCACACCAACGCCGACGACGACACCCGCTACCGCCCGGCCGACGAAGTCGCCGCCTGGAGGCGCAAGGACCCCGTCGCCCGCCTCGAACGCCGCCTGCTGGCCGACGGCGTACTCGACGAGCAGGCCGTCGCACAGACCGCCCGCGCCGCCGACGAGCTCACCGCCCGCCTGCGCCGCGCGTTCGACACCCCGCCCCGGCGCGACCCGGCCGAGATGTTCCAGCACGTCTACCACCAGCCGCCGCACCACCTCAAAACCCAGGCGGCCCTCCTCGCCGCAGAGACGGCCGCCGCCGGACAGGACACCTGATGCCCACCGCCACCCCCGGCACCGTCACCATGGCCAAGGCCCTCAACACCGCCCTGCGCGACGCCCTGCGCGCCGACGAGAACACCCTCGTCTTCGGCGAGGACGTCGGCACCCTCGGCGGTGTCTTCCGCGTCACCGACGGCCTGGCCCACGAATTCGGCGAGGACCGCTGCTTCGACACCCCCCTCGCCGAATCGGCGATCATCGGCACCGCCGTCGGCATGGCCATGTACGGCTACCGGCCCGTCGTCGAGATGCAGTTCGACGCCTTCGCCTACCCCGCCTTCGAACAACTCGTCAGCCACGTCGCCAAGTTCCGCGCCCGCACCCGCGGCACCCTGCCCCTGCCGCTGACCGTCCGTATCCCCTACGGCGGCGGCATCGGGGGAGTGGAGCACCACAGCGACTCCTCCGAGATCTACTACATGGCCACCCCCGGCCTCACCGTCGTCACCCCCGCCACCGTCGCCGACGCCTACTCGCTGCTGCGCCGCTCCATCGACTGGCCCGACCCCGTGGTCTTCCTCGAACCCAAACGCCTGTACTGGCACAAGGAAGCCACCTGCCTGCCCACCGACACCGGCCCCCTCGGCTGGGCCGCCGTACGCCGCCGGGGCACCGACGCGACCCTCGTCACCTACGGACCCGCCCTGCCCACAGCCCTCGCCGCCGCCGACGCGGCCGCCGAACAGGGACTGAGCCTGGAAGTCGTCGACCTGCGCACCCTCGCACCCTTCGACGAGGAGACCGTCAGCGCCAGCGTCAACCGCACCGGCCGGGCCGTCGTCGTCCACGAAGCCCACGGCTTCGCCGGGCCCGGCGCCGAGATCGCCGCCCGCATCACCGAACGCTGCTTCTACCACCTGGAAGCACCCGTCGGCCGCGTCGCCGGATTCGACGTGCCCTACCCCGCACCCCTCCTCGAAACCCACTACCTGCCCGACGTCCAGCGCATCCTGGACGCGGTGGCCCGCCTCGAATGGCCCGCCGGCCGGGCGGCGACGACATGAACACCCGCCCGGCGGGCCCCTGGTACCGGTGCCCGGCCCCCCGCCCCGCCGCCCGCCTGCGGCTGCTGTGCTTCCCGCACGGCGGCGGAACCGCCGCCGCCTACCGCCACTGGCCCGCCCTGCTGCCCGACGGCGTCGAACTCCACGCCGCCCAGTACCCCGGCCACGCCGACCGCATCACCGAACCCCTCCACAGCGACCTGCACACCCTCGCCGACCAGGCCGCCGACGCCGCCCGCCCCCTCACCCACGGGCCGTACGCCCTCTACGGGCACAGCCTCGGCGCACTCGTCGCCCACGAGACCGCGCTGCGCCTCCAGGCCGCCGGACACCCGCCGCTGCGGCTCGTCGTCTCCGGCATGCCCGCCCCCCACCTCGTCCGCCCCGGCGCCGTCCACCGCGCCGGCGACAGCGCGCTCATCGCCGAACTGCGGCGCCTGGAGGGCTTCCCCGACGAACTGCTCGCCCACCCCGACATGGTCGACATCGTCCTGCGCACCGCCCGCGCCGACTATGCGCTCGCCGAGACCTACCGGCCACGCCCCCAAGCCCTGCTGCACACCCCGATCACCGTGCACCGCGCCACCGAGGACCCGGAACTGACCGCCGCCGAAGCGGCCGGCTGGAGATCCGCCACCACCGGCCCCGTCCGCGAACAGACCTTCCCCGGCGGCCACTTCCACCTCGCCCAGGATCCGGCACCCGTCCTGCTCGACCTGACCTGCGACCTCGTCAGCGCCGCGTCAGGCCGCTGGCAGCAGCCCCCGCCAGCCTGGACGGGGACCACCACACGCCTACCGTCGCCGAACACCGGGAGACCGGGAGACCGGCATGACTTCATCCCCCTCGTGAACGAGGGGGATGCATACGGCTCGCGCAGTGGGGTTTCTGCTTCACCGCCGACTGCCCCGGCCTGAAGGCCGGGATTTCTACGGAAGGAACACGATGAGCAACCCCTTCGAGGACGCCGAGGGCACCTATCTCGTCCTGGTCAACCACGAGGGCCAGTACTCGCTGTGGCCGTCCTTCGCCGAGGTCCCGGCCGGCTGGACCGTCGCCCTGCCGGCCACCGACCGCGACAGCGCCCTCGCTCACATCACCGAACACTGGACCGACATGCGGCCCCAGAGCCTCATCGACGCGATGAACGGCACGGCCGCGTGAGTGCGGGCCTGCTCGAGGCGCCGGGCCTGGCCGCACCCCCGCTGACCACCGCCGACCTGCACGCCAGCCTCACCGACCCCGCCCTGACCTCGATGACCCTGCTCAACGAGATCACCGGCAACCACCCCCAGGCCGTGTCGTTCGCCGCAGGCCGCCCCTTCGAGGGCCACTACGAGACTGAGGCCCTCCATCGCCACCTGCGGCGCTTCACCCGGCACCTCGAGGAGGACCGCGGCTTCGGCGAGGAGCAGATACGCCGCACCCTGTTCCAGTACGGGCCCACCAAAGGCGTCATCAACGACCTCGTCGTCCGCCAGCTGCACACCGACGAGCACATCACCGCCGACCCCGAGGCGGTCCTGGTCACCACCGGCTGCCAGGAAGCCATGGTGCTGCTGCTGCGCGCCCTGCGCCGCGACGACCGCGACACCGTCCTGGCCGCGGCCCCCACCTACGTCGGCTTCACCGGAGCCGCCCGCCTCACCGAGACGACGGTCCGCCAGGTCCCCGAAGGGCCCGGCGGACTCGACGCCGACGACCTCACCCGCGCGGTGCGCGCCGCCCGCGCCGAAGGGCTGCGCCCCCGCGCCTGCTACGTCGTCCCCGACTTCTCCAACCCCGGCGGCGCCCGCATGTCCGAACCCGACCGCCGGCGGCTGCTGCGCGCCGCGGACGAGCTGGACATCCTCCTGATCGAGGACAACCCGTACTCGATGTTCCACGACGGCGACGGCCGGCTGCCCACCCTCAAGTCCATGGACCGCTCCGGCCGCGTCGTCTACATCGGCTCGTTCGCCAAGACCGCCTTCCCCGGCGCCCGCATCGGCTACGTCGTCGCCGACCAGCCCGTCGCCGAGGGCGGCCTGCTCGCCGACCAGCTCGCCAAGCTCAAAAGCATGCTCACCCTCAACACCTCGGCCCTCGCCCAGGCCGTCATCGGCGGACTGCTCCTCGAGAACGGCTGCAGCATGGAACGCGCCTGCGCCCGCGAGGCCGCCGTCTACCGCACCAACCTGCGAGCCCTCCTCGACGGACTCGCCACCCGCTTCCCGCCCGGCAGCGGCGTCACCTGGAACACGCCCGCCGGCGGCCTGTTCGCCGTCCTCACCGTCCCCTTCACCGCCGACGAGGAGGCACTGGAGCACTCCGCCCGCCGCTTCGGCGTCCTGTGGACCCCGATGTACCACTTCTACGCCGGCACCGGCGGCCAGAACCAACTCCGCCTGTCCTACAGCGTGCTGACCCCCGCCGACATCACCACCGGCCTGGACCGCCTCGCTGCCTTCGTGACGTCCCGCACGCCCCGCTGACCGCCGGGCCGGAGGGGGCCCGGTGCGGGGCGCGGTCCCGGGGCCGTACCGGGCGCACCCGACGACCTGCCGTCGACCAGGACACCCCCGTCAGCCCGACGTCAGCGGCACGTCGGCGCTCCCCGCCACGCTCGTGTGCGGACGGTGCAGACCGCCGGGCCGAGGTCAGCCCGCGGCAAGCCCTCGGATCCGATTCAGGAGACACCCGATGACCAAGCTCCAGACCCCAGGCGCGCATCACCTCGCGACCGCCGGCCCAGGGGCGGACGAGGCACGCCGCATACCGCTCACCGAGGAGCAGCTGGGGCTGCTGCTGCAGCACCGCGCCGACCCGGCCGCCTCCCCGTACAACGTGCCGCTCGCCCTCGACCTGCGCGGCCCGCTGGACGCCGCCGCCCTCGAGGCCGCTCTCGGCCGGCTCGTCGCCCGCCACCCGCTGCTGTCCGCGCGGGTCGCCGACGACGACCACGGCGACGGGCCGCCCTTCCTCGAAGTCGACCCGGCCCGCACCCCCCGCCTGGAGCGGCGCACCGCCGGCGCCGCCGGCGGCGACTGGCCCGCCAGGTCCCTGCTCGCCGACGCCCGCCAGGAACTCGACCTGGAACGCGACGGGGTGCTGCGCGCCGTCCTCATCGGCCACGGCCCCGAGCACCACACGCTGCTGCTCGTCGTCCACCACCTCGTCGTCGACGGCGAATCCACCGGCCTGCTCCTCGCCGACCTCATCACCGCCTACGAGCACGGCGACATCCCCGGCCCGCCGCCGGCCGCTTTCGGCACCTACGTGGGTGAACGCGCCCGTGAGGCGGACAAGGACACCGCCACCGCCGAGGCGTACTGGCGCGAGCGCCTCGCCGACGCCGACCTGACCGTCGACTTCCCCCTCGACACCCCCGGCGGCGGCCAGGGGCCGGCCGGCGACAGCGCCCCCCAAGAGGCGGTCGTCCCCCTCGAGCTGGACCGCGAACTGTGGACGCAGATCACCGAGTTCTCCCGCGCCCACCGCGCCGGCGCCGCCGCCGTGCTGCTCGCCGCCTACCTCAAGGCCCTGGCCACCTACGGCCGGCAGGCCGCGCCCACCGTCGGCGTGCCGTTGGGCGCCCGCACCGACCCCCGTTTCGACCGCACCGTCGGACACTTCGTGCGCACCCTGCTGGTCCGCGCCCCCGGCCAGGACAACCTGAGCGCCGCCGCGTTCGTCACCGGCGTGCAAAGGGAACTCGCCCGCGCCGTCGACCACTCACGGCTGCCGTTCCCCAAGATCGCCAAACTCGCCCCCCACGCCGGCTCCGGCGCCCCGTTCAACTGCACGTTCGTCCTGCACAGCTGGGCCGACGCCACCGCCGCCGCCACCGACGGCGTCGACCTGCGCGGCGGGCTGCGCGCCCACTGGCGCCAGGACGTGCCCACACCGGGCCTCGGACTGCTCACCCTGGAGCTGTACGAGGGCGAGGGCCGGCTGCGCGGACGCCTCAAGTACGACGCCTCCCGCATCGAGGCCGCCACCGCGGAGGCGTTCACCGAACACGTCACCACCCTCGCCGGGCAGCTGGTCGGCGAACCGGACGCCCCCGTCGCCGCGCTCGACGGGATCGGGCCGCGCGCCCGCGCCACCCTCGACTACCTCAACGCCACCGACCACCCGATCCCCGACACCGACATCGACAGCCTGCTGCGCGCCCGGGCCGAGGAACGGCCGGACGCCGTCGCCGTCGAGTTCGGCGACTCCCGCTGGACCTACCGCGACCTCGACACCCGCATCGACGCCTACGCCGCCGGGCTGGCGGCCCGCGGCGTGCGCCCCGGCGACCGGGTCGGCATCATCCTGCCGCGCACCGACGAGGCCGTCGCGGTGATGCTCGCGGCCTTGCGCACCGGCGCCGCGTACGTCCCGCTGGACGCCGCGCACCCCGAGGCCCGCCGCCGCCACATCGCCGCCGGCAGCGGCATGCGGCTGGCCGTCGTGGACGCCTCGACCGCCGCGGCCTGCCCGAAGGACCCCGGCCCCGACACCGTCCTGCTCTGCGACCTCCCCGCCGCTTCCCCCGCGACGCCCCCGGCCGGCGGGCCGACCGCGGACAGCGCCCTGCACATCCTCTACACCTCCGGCTCCACCGGCATGCCCAAGGGCGTGCAGCTCAGCCACCGCGCCCTGGTCACCGACGTCCTCGCCGCGATACGGCACTTCGGCATCGGACCCGACGACACGATGCTCCTCAAGGCGCCGTTCACCTTCGACGTCAGCGCCCACGAGATGCTCGTCGCGCTCGTCGCCGGCGCCCGCCTCGTCGTCGCACCACCCGACGCCGAACGCGACCCCGACCTGCTCGCCGACACCCTGCAACGCCACGGCGTCACCCTGCTGCACGCCGTCCCCTCCCAGTTGCGGCTGCTGCTGGAGGCCGACAGCTTCCCCGCCAACCGCACCCTGCGCACCGTCGTGTCGACGGGGGAGTCCCTTCCCAACGAGCTGCGCACCGCCTTCGAGGCTGCCCACCCCGCACGGCTGCACAACGCGTACGGCCCCACCGAGACCTCCTACTCCACCGTGTTCTCCTGGGCGCGCGGCGACGACGCCTTCTGGACGAGGCGGGCCGAGGTCCCCATCGGCGTGCCGTTCGACAACATTCGCTGCCACGTCCTGGACGAACACCAGCGACCCCTGCCGCCGGGCGCCCCGGGCGAACTGTGGATCGGCGGCGGCACCGTCTCCGACGGCTACGTCGGCGACGCGGAACGCACCGCCGACCGCTACCGCACACTCGACCTCGGCGGCCGCGCCGACACGCTCTACCGCACCGGCGACCTGGTCCGGCTGCTCCCGGGCGGCGCGCTGACCCACCTGGGCCGACTCGACGACCAGGTGAAGATCAACGGCAACCGCGTCGAACTCGGCGAGGTCCGGGCCGCGTTGATCTCCCTCGAAGGCGTCGAGGACGCCACCGTCCAGGCCGCCCGCCACGCCCAGGGCAGCCTGCAGATCGTGGCCCACGTGGTGGCCCCGGCGACCGAATCGACGACGATCCGCAACGCCCTGAAGCCGCTGCTCCCGTCCCACATGATCCCCGCCCACCTGCACCGCGTCCCGCGCATCCCCCTCCTGCCCAACGGCAAGACCGACCGCCAGGCCCTCGCCGCCCTGACGGCCGACGCGTCCGGCCAGGCCCCGGCGGGCTCTACGCCGCAGCCGGCGGCCACGCCAGCGACCGCGTACGGGCCCGACGGCCCGGCGGCAGCCGGCGGCCCGCAAGGAGCCGGACCCGGTGCTGCTGCGGCACTCGCGTCGGCGGGGGAGACGTCGACCCCCGTCGCGTCGGGCGGCGCTGCCGCCCACCCGGCGGCCGCCACACCCGTACCCGCCCACGGCGGCGCTGCCGCTCGGGCAGCCGCAGGCGACGGTGACCGCACGGTCCCGGCCGCCTCCGCCCACCCCGCCGCAGGCGGTGCCGCGGCAGCCGCACCCACCGGCCCCGCCGGCGCCACCCCTCGCGTGCTGGAGGTCGTGCGGGGCGTGTGGGCCGAGTTGCTCGGGGACACCGGGGACCAGGCGCAGTTCTTCGAGGCCGGCGGCGACTCCATCCTCGCCATGCAGCTCGTCTCCCGGCTGCGCCGTGCCGGGTTCACGCTCGCTATGCGCGACATCTACCGCAACCCCGTCCTGGCCGACCTCGCCGCCCACCTCGACGACGGCGCCCAGCCGCAGCCGGCGCAGCCCGGCGCGGGCAGCGACGACGAACCCCGGGCCGCCGCGCCCGCGGGGGCGGTGTCGCCGCTCGCCCCCGTGCAGTCCTGGTTCTTCCGGCACATCAAGACCGACCCGCACCAGTGGAACCAGTCCGTCCTGCTGGAGCTCAACCACTGCGTCGACGCCACCGTCCTGCGGCTGGCCCTGCAGGCCGTCGTCGCCGCCCACCCCGCCCTGTCCGCCAGGTTCGACGACGACGTCGAGGGCCGGCTCATGGTCCGGGCCGCGCCGTTCGCCGCGTACCCGGCGCGTGAGGTCCTGTGGGAGCGGGACATCACCAGCGAGCCGGAACTCGACCAGGCGATGGAGGACGTCGAGCGCAGCCTCGACCCGCTGCGCGGCGTGCACGTACGCGCTCTGCTCGCCCACGACCGGCGGTCGGCGACCGCCCCCACCCACCTGCTGATCGCGATCCACCATCTCGTCGTCGACGGCGTGTCGTGGCGGATCCTGTTGGAGGACCTCGAGCACGCCCTGGCCTCGCTCGCCGACGGCGCCCTGCCCGCGCTGCCCGACGAGGCGTGCCGCTACGAGGACTGGATCGCCTCGCTGCCCGCCGTCGCCGCCAGGCCCGGCGAGGCCGACTACTGGCGCACCCTCGCCGCCGCCCGCGCCGAGGCGCAGACCCTGCTGCTGACCACGCCCGCGCCGGACGAGGAGCACATCCGCCGGGTGGAGTTCGCCCTCGACGAGGAGGCGACCGCCCGTCTCATCGGCCCCCTGCCGCGCCAACTGGGCCTGGAGGTCCACCAGGTGATGACCGGCGCGTTCGCGCAGGCCCTCGCCCGCTGGCGCGGTACGCGGGCCGTGACGTTCGACGTGGAGACCCATGGCCGGCACGGACGGGACGAACTGTTCCGAACCGTCGGCTGGTTCACCTCCATCCACCCCGTCGTCCTGGGCGCCGACCGTTCCGTGCACCCCGAGCAGTACCTGGCGCAGATCGGTGCGGCGCTGACCGCCGTGCCGGACGGCGGCGTCGGCTTCGGCGCGTGCCGCGAGTTCTCCCCCGACGCCGGGCTGCGGACGCTGCTGCGCGACCTGCCGCCCGCCCTGGTGTGTTTCAACTACTACGGCCAGGCCGACCAGTTGAGCCCGAACGGCGGTTTCCGCATGTCGGGTCGCCCCATCCCGCGCGAGCACTCCGCCCGCTGCGAGCGGGTGTACGGCATCGAGGTGTACGGCATCGTGCACGGCGGCCGGCTGCGCATGGGCCTGACCTGGGTGCCGAGCCCCGCCGACGGGGTGGACGAGGCCGGCGTCGACGCGCTCGTCGACCAGATGAGCTGGGTGCTGGCCACCCTCGCGGGCACCGACCCGCGAACGGTGACCGCGGCCGAGATCACCGCTCCCGGCGCCGCCACGCCCGCCCGCGCCCCGCGCGCCCTGACCGCCGCCCCGGCCACGCCGGCCGCCCCGGGCAGCCCGCGCACCGCCGAAGGCGACGACCACGGCGACGGCCCGGAGACCGTGCCGGTCACCCCCCAGCAGCACGGCCTGCTCCTCGACGCGCTCGCCCACCGCGGCACCGGCCGCTACGTGGAGCAGCTGTTCTGGCGCTGGCACGGCCCCCTGGACACCAGCCGGTTCACCGCCGCCTGGCAGGCCGTGTTCGACCGCGAGACCGTGCTGCGCGCCGCGTTCGACTGGCAGGACGAGCCCTGCCTGGTCCTGCACGACCACGTCACCCCCGAGGTCACCCGGCACACCGCGGGCTCCGCCGCGTCCGCCGACTTCGACGCGCTGATGGAGAGCGACCGGCTGCGCGGCTTCGACCTGCGCACCCCCGGCCTGCTGCGGGTCACCCTCGTCGACGACCCGGCGCCCGACAGCGGCGGCGAGCCCCCGGCGGTGCGGATCCTGCTCACCTTCCACCATGTGCTGCTGGACGGCTGGAGCGTGTCCATCCTGCTCCAGGAGTTCTACCGGGCCTACCTCGCCGGTGGTGTCCTGCCCGGCGGCGAGCGGCGCCCCGACGTGCGCGACTACTCGCGCTGGCTGGCCGACCAGGACACCGCCCCCGCACGGGAGTTCTGGTCCGACGCCGTCCCTGCCGCGGCACCCGTCGTCCAGCCCGCGATCCCGGGCCCGGCGACCGGCCAGAGCGGTGCGGGCCGGGCCGAGTGCCGGCTGAGCGCCGCGGAGGCCGACCGGCTGCGCGCCTGGGCGGCGGCCCGCGCCGCGACCGAGTCCAGTGCCCTGCAGGCCGTGTGGGCGCTGCTGCTGTACCGGGCGGCCGGCACCAGCGGCCCCGCGCCGGTGGGCTTCGGCGTGACCGTCTCCGGCCGCGGCATCGCCCTCGACGCGGTCGAACGCCTGCCGGGGCTGCTGATGAACTCGCTGCCCATGACCATCCAGGTCGACCCCGCCCACAGCCTGCCCCGGCTGCTGACCGAACTGCGAGACCAGGCACTGGACATGGCCGCCTACGAGTGGGTCTCGACGGGCCAGATCCACGAGTGGAGCGGCCGCAAGGCGGGGGAGAAGCTCGTCGAGAGCCTCATCGTCTTCGAGAACTATCCCCGCTCCTCGGGCGACCTGGAGTCCGCGCTCGCCGCCCAGGGCATCCGCGTCGAACTGCCCGACGCGGCCGGCTCGCAGACCGCGTTCCCGGTCACCCTGCTCGCCTACCGCGACGTCGACGGCTCGCTCGTCCTCGCCGCCGTCCACGACCGCGGCCGGATCGCCGACGCCGACGCCGACAAGCTGGTCACCCAGTGCGCCCGGCTGCTGCGCGAACTGCCCGGCACCGCCGACGAGACCACGACCGTCGCCGACGTCCTGGCCACCGTCACCGACGCCGACCTGCCGCGCATGGCCGAGCGCTCCGAGCAGCCGGCCGACGCCGGCGAGGACGCCCACTGGCCCGAGGGGCCGGAGGCCGACCTGGTCAAGGCGGCCTGGGAGGCCGTCTTCGGCACCACCGACGTCGATCCCGGCGAGCACTTCTTCGAAGCCGGCGGCCACTCCCTGCTCGCCATGCGGCTGCTGCGCGAGATCAGCCTGCGCACCGGCCGGACCCTGCGCCTGGACGAGCTGCTCGCCCACCCCCGCGCCGGCCAGCTCGCCCGGCTCCTCGCCGAGGGCCCGGACGGGAGCGAACCGTCCGAGGGCGCCGGGTCGGTGCTCGTACCGCTGCGCCCCGCCCGGCGGGCCGGCGCGGGCACGATCCACCTCGTCCACCCGCCGGGCGGCCAGGTCGCCTGCTACGCGCAGCTCGCGGCCGGCTACCCGGGCCCCGAGGCGCTGGTCGGCATCCGCGACCCGCGCGTGGACGACCCGCACCCCGAGTACCGCTCCACGGAGCAGCTGGCCGAGCACTACCTGAAGGCGCTGCGGCCCGCGCTGGACGCGGGCGAGCGGATCGTGCTCGGCGGCTTCTCGGGCGGCGGCGTCATCGCCTACGAGATCGCGCAACGCATCACCGAGGAAGGCGGCACGCCGCCGCTCGTGGTGATGGTCGACGCGGGCGCACCGGACGGCGAGCTGACCGACGCGGAGGCGGACGGGTCGTTCGCGAACCAGCTGCGGTCGGTCGCCGAAGGCCGCACCGCGCCGCAGCCCGCCCCCGCCGACGACACCCCCGCAGACGCCCCCGCCGAAGCCGACGCCAACGTCGCCGCCGCCGAGGCCGCCGCCGGCCCGGCCGGCGAACCTGACGGTTCCGCCGCCTACTTGGCGGAGATCGCCCAGATCGCCGAGTGGATGCGCGGCGACGGCGGCGGCGACCCGGTCGCGCTCATGCGCGACAGCGTCGAGGCGATCCAGCGTTACCGGCCCCGCCCCTACCCCGGTCCCGTCGTCGTGCTGCGCGCGGGGGACACCGGATTCGGCAAGGGCACCGACTACGACGAGAGCGACCGGTTCCACGGCCGCCCCGGCCTCGGCTGGGAGGACCACGTCGAAGACCTCGCCATCCGGGTCGTGCCCGGCAACCACGTGACCATGCTGACCGGCGACAACGTGCGCAGCCTCGCCCGGATCCTGGCGTCCGCCGTCAAGAACTGAACCGAGGAGACCCCACCATGACCACACCCCGCCGGCGCATCACCCTCGCCGGCATCATCGACGGCCCCGGCGGCCATGTGGCCGCCTGGCGCCACCCGGCGACCAAGGCGGACGCCCAGCTCGACTTCGACTTCCACAAGAACAACGCCCGCACCCTCGAACGCGGCCTGTTCGACGCCGTGTTCATCGCCGACATCGTCGCCGTGTGGGGCACCCGCCTCGACTCCCTGTGCCGCACCTCGCGCACCGAGCACTTCGAACCGCTCACCCTGCTCGCCGCCTACGCGGCCGTCACCGAGCACATCGGACTGTGCGCCACCGCCACCACCACCTACAACGAACCGGCCCACATCGCCCGCCGGTTCGCCTCGCTCGACCACCTCAGCGGTGGCCGCGCCGGCTGGAACGTGGTCACCTCCGCCGCGCCGTGGGAGTCCGCCAACTTCGGCTTCCCCGAGCACCTGGAACACGGCAAGCGCTACGAGCGGGCCGAGGAGTTCATCGACGTCGTCAAGCAGCTGTGGGACAGCGAAGGGCGCCGCATCGACCACCGCGGCAGCCACTTCGAGGTGCCCGGCCCGCTCGACATCGCCCGCCCCCCGCAGGGCCGCCCCGTCATCATCCAGGCCGGATCCTCGCCCGTGGGACGGGAGTTCGCCGCCCGCCACGCCGAGGTGATCTTCACCCGGCACAACCGGCTCTCCGACGCCCAGGACTTCTACACCGACCTCAAGCAGCGCGTCGCCGCCCACGGCCGCGACCCCGAGAAGGTCCTCGTGTGGCCCACCCTCGCGCCGATCGTCGCCGCCACGGAGGCCGAGGCCAAGCAGCGCCTGCAGGAACTGCAGGACCTCACCCACGACCACGTCGCCCTGCGCACCCTGCAGGACCACCTCGGCGACGTCGACCTGAGCGAGTACCCGATCGACGGGCCCGTGCCCGACATCCCGTACACCAACCAGTCCCAGTCGACGACCGAACGGCTGATCGGCCTGGCCCGGCGCGAGAATCTCAGCATCCGCGAGCTCGCCCTGCGGCTGATGGGCGACATCGTCGTCGGTACCCCCGAGCAGCTCGCCGACCACATGGAGAGCTGGTTCACCGGCCGGGGCGCCGACGGCTTCAACATCGACTTCCCGTATCTGCCGGGCTCCGCCGACGACTTCGTCGACCACGTGGTGCCCGAGCTGCAGCGCCGCGGCCTGTACCGCTCCTCCTACGAGGGCACCACCCTGCGGGCCAACCTCGGCATCGACGTCCCCCGGAAGGCAGGTGCAGCGGCATGACCGCCCCCATCCTCGTCGGCGAGATCACCACCCGCGGCCCCGCCGCCGACTCGCTCGGCACACTCACGCGGGCCGTACGCGCCGCCGAGGCCGCCGGCCTCGACGCGGTCGTCCTCGACGACGGCGCCGCCCCGGGCGACAGCGCGCAGGGCCGGTTCGAGACGACGACGCTGGCCGCCGCGCTGGCCGCCGCCACCGAGACGATCGGCCTGATCGTCTCCCCGCTCCCCGCGGACCAGGCCCCCTACCACGTGGCCCGGATCACCGCGTCGCTCGACCACCTCGGCCACGGTCGCACCGGCTGGCTGGCCGGTGCGGCCGACGCCGACGGCCGCACCGGCGAACTCATCGAGGCCGTACGCGGCCTGTGGGACAGCTTCGACGACGACGCCTTCGTGCACGACCGCGCCGACGGCCTGTACTGGCGGCTTGCCGCCATCCACCGCCTCGACCACCAGGGCCGGCACTTCGACGTCGCGGGCCCCCTCAACGTCGCCCGCCCGCCCCAGGGCCACCCCGTCGTCACCGTCACCGACCCCGCCCTCGCCGGCGCGGCCGACCTCATCCTGCTCGAGGGCGCCGACGCCGCGCGCGAGAGCAAGCAGCGCGCACCGCACACCAAGGTCCTGCTGCCGCTGCCCGCGGCGGCCGGCGCCGACGAGGCGGCCGCGCTGCTCGCCGACAGCGCCGCGGACGGTTTCACCGTACGGCTGAACGGCGCCGACGACCCCGTCCTCGCCACCCTCGCCGCCCTCCCGCGCCAGGGCCGTCCTCGGCACACCACCCTGCGCGAACGCCTCGGCCTGCCGCGCCCCGCGAGCCGCCACGCGCTCACCACCGTCTGACGCCCGTCCGCCCGCTGCTTCTTGGAGAGTCATGTCCCGTCGTCTGTTCACCTCGGAGTCCGTGACCGAGGGCCACCCCGACAAGATCGCCGACCAGATCAGCGACACCGTCCTCGACGCCCTGCTGCGCGAGGACCCCACCTCGCGGGTCGCGGTGGAGACACTGATCACCACCGGCCAGGTGCACATCGCCGGCGAGGTCACCACGAAGGCGTACGCACCCATCGCCCAGCTGGTGCGCGACACGATCCTGAGCATCGGCTACGACTCGTCGGCCAAGGGCTTCGACGGCGAGTCGTGCGGCGTGTCGGTGTCCATCGGCGCCCAGTCCCCGGACATCGCGCAGGGCGTCGACACCGCCTACGAGACACGCGTCGAGGGCGAGGACGACGAGCTCGACAAGCAGGGCGCCGGCGACCAGGGCCTGATGTTCGGCTACGCCACCAACGAGACACCGTCCCTGATGCCGCTGCCCATCGAGCTGGCCCATCGGCTCTCCCGCCGGCTGACCGAGGTCCGCAAGGACGGCACCGTCCCCTACCTGCGCCCCGACGGCAAGACCCAGGTCACCATCGAGTACCAGGGCAGCCGCCCGGTCCGTCTCGACACCGTCGTCGTCTCCTCCCAGCACGCCGCCGACATCGACCTCGGCTCGCTGCTGACCCCCGACATCCGCGAGCACGTCGTCGAACACGTCCTGGCCGCACTCGCCGAGGACGGCATCAAGCTCGAGACGGACAACTACCGCCTCCTGGTCAACCCGACCGGTCGTTTCGAGATCGGCGGCCCGATGGGCGACGCCGGCCTCACCGGCCGCAAGATCATCATCGACACGTACGGCGGCATGGCCCGCCACGGCGGCGG
>NZ_JBEXRZ010000109.1:0-22676 GCF_040613325.1 Streptomyces sp. NPDC006283
GGAACTCCGACCCGTCCCGGTCGGCGTACGCGACCTCGAACCCCTCGATTGGTGGCCCGGCGGACCCGCCCGACAGCACCTTCAACAGCCCACCGCTTCACCGGTCCACGGCTGCAACGGTCCGCCGTGATGGGGGCGGGCGGGGCGTCAACGCCCGGTGGGCCGACGCTTTCCCCGTGCCGGCTCCGACTCGTCGACCTCGGCAGGGCCGTCGGCGAACTCGTCGGTGTCCGTGAGGAAGTCACCGTCGGCGTAAGCCGGTTCGAGGAACAGATCGTTCCACGCAGGCGAGGCGGGCGAAGCCGGAGACTTCAAGGATGCGGTGTTCTGAGCAGCGGACACGGAGTTCCCCCGGAGATTCAAAGAGACGGCTGAAGTGCACGGACATGCCCGGCCGGACCGCCCGCATCTTCCCTGCGCCCGCACCGGCCGAAGAGGTGGATGCACGGCGCGGATCGTTTTGCCGCCGTCGGTATATGTGTGACGGGGACATGCTTGCACAGACATCGGACGAGCGGCCAACCGTATCCCGCGGCCCACTGATTCCGACGTCTCGTCATGGGGCGTCCGCCGCTTGAGCCGCGGACGCCCCCGGGATGCCGGGAGCACTATGCCGCGGTCGTGACGTCGATCGCGGGCGTCGCGGACCTCGCCTCGGCCTTCAGCGCCTGGCGGGCCTCCACCCGCTTCTCGGCCTCGACCGCGTCCCAGTAGGGGTGCGAGGCGATGCGGATCGAGAGGTCGGTGCACTCCATCCGCAGCCGCTTCACCACCCGCTTCTGCTCCTCGGTCCAGCCGGGGCTGTCTTCACGGCCACCGGTGACCTCGCCGGTGTGCGGATGCTCGGTGCCCGGCCAGCCCGCCATGGGCTCCACGCTCCACGGCAGAGCGCGACAGAGGGCGGCCAGCTCGGAAGTTGCCTGGTGAAGGCGGGTCTGCGCGGTGCGCAGATCGTCGGGGAAGTCGGTTCCGGCCATGCACTGAACCATACTCCTGTTCGATTTCGAATGGCGAGTACAACACGGCAACGCGCGGCATCCAGTGCGCGTCCAAGAACTCGATCGGCTGCACTGCCGCGTCCGTACGGATCAATCCGCCCGATCTCCGGCGATCGGTCCCGCGATCATCATGTGCCCGCGTGAATCAGCACCCGGGCACAAGGTTCGACGAGGAGATCATGATGCGTGTTCGTCATGCGCTGCTGGCCGCTGGTGCCGCTGCCGCCCTGGCCTTCGGGTCCGTCCCTGCCGCTACGGCCGCGACTGCCACTGCGGTGCCCGGCCCGGCAGCCATGAACCCCTGCGGGTTCTACAAGACCGCGTCCGACGCCCACTACAACCACTGCACCGGGGACGGCTCGCGCATCGTCATTGAGATCGAGGTCTTCGGCCCCAACTACGAGTGGTGCGTGGGTCCTGGCGAGACATGGCTGGGATCGGCGAGCAAGATCCAGGGCGCTCGGTACGTCGGCCGCACCTGCTGACTCCCGACGCACTGAAGGGCCGGTCGGCCCGGACGGAATGAAGGGGCGAGGCGGCTCGCTCCCCTCCTGAAGAACGCGCGGCCGGCCCGGATCGGCTCGCGTCCTCACCGGGGGGATCTGCTTCAGGAGGCAGCCGCCTCGTCCGAGCCGGCCGGCCGGGCGTCGCGGTCAGGCTGCGGCTGAGAACGCCGTGGAGATCGCGGTGTCCGTGCGGGCATGGATGACGAGACGCGTTCCGGTGGTGTCCGCGTTCGACTCGAGCAGGCGCCGGGCCGGTGCGCTGTGCGTGGCGACGGACATCAGCACCCCGAGGTGGTTGCACATGCGGTGGGCTCTGAGTACGGCGCTGACCGCCGCGCTGCCGGCGGCCTGTTCCTCGAGAACGATGACGACGGGGGCCGGCCGGTGGAGGTGGACGAGATCGCTGATCTCTTTCGAGAGTGCTGCCCGCTGACCGATGCCAGGGTCGGTGTGCACAGTGATGACCAGGACGCCGTGTTGGATCAAGTGGGACAGCATCACTGCCTCCGATTCCTGCCCTCGTGGGGGCGAACTTGGCTGTAGTGAAACTGCCCCGTCCTGGGTTCGCAATGCGCCACGCGATCGGTGAGAACCACGCCGCCCCGTCCGGTAGCGGCCCGAAGGGCAGGAGCAGCGAGCATGCAGCCCCGCCGCACTCTTGTGCCGTCCCTCGTACTCACCCGCGCCGTGCGCCCGTTCGGGTGACCCGCGACCCTTTCGGCCGCCACCGACACGGCACGCACAACCGTGCCGCGGGGCCTGGCGAGGTCAGGTGGAGGGGCGACCACCTCGTGGTGGCAGGCGGTGCAGCCGGACGTCGGTCAGTCGGCCCTCGGCGACGCGGGCCGTCATGAACGTGCAGTGCGGCTGCCGTCGACGGTCCGTGGGCGAGCCGGGGTTGAGCAGTCGCAGGCCACCCGTGGCAAGGGTGTCCCACGGAATGTGGCTGTGTCCGAAAACGAGTACGTCGAGGTCGGGGAAGCGGGCTGCGCATCTGGCCTCGCGTCCGGCGGCGGGACCCGTCTCGTGGACGACTCCGAACCGGAGCCCGCCGACTTCGGCGCGGGCGACCTCGGGCAGCCGGGCGCGCAGGGCGGGTCCGTCGTTGTTTCCGTACACGGCCACGAGGCGCGCCGCACGGGCCTCGAGCAGATCCAGGGTGGCCTCGTCGACCCAGTCTCCCGCGTGGATCACCACATCGGCCTTGTCGAGCTCTGCCAGGAGCTCCGCGGGCAGATGCCGCGCGCGCTTGGGGACATGGGTGTCGGAGATCAGGAGGAGTCGCATCCCCCTACCCTGCCGAAATCCCGGCCGGAATGCTTGCGGCCGTGCAGCCGGTGTCCTGCGGTCACGATGCCCGTGTTCAGGGTGGTGCGGCGTCGGTCGCCGCGGTCGACGATCAAGAGTGGCGCGACGACGAGGCCGGCCCTGCCCCTGCCCCGTCACGATCCGTTACGGCGCACCCCCACCAGCCCCAGGCCGGCGGCGAGGCGGGCGCGATGCCATGCCGGCGGGCCGAACAGCCGGCTGGAGCCGTGCGCGCGCTTGAAGTAGCGGTGCGCGTCGTGTTCCCACGTGATGCCGATGCCCCCGTGCAACTGGATCATCTCGCCCGCCACCCAGGAGAACGCCACCGAGCAGGCCGACTTGGCGACCGCGGCGCACCGGGTCAGCGCGGGCGACTCCTCGGCTGCCGCGAACGCCGCGCCGAGCGCGGCCGAACGCGCCGACTCGACGAGCACATAGGCGTCAGCGAGCCGGTGCTTGACCGCCTGGAAGGAGCCGATGGGCCGCCCGAACTGGATGCGGTCCTTGGCGTGCGCGACGGTGAGTTCGAGACAGCGCTCGGCCGCCCCGGTCTGCTCGGCGGCGAGCGCCGTGCAGGCCAGGTCCAGTACGTGCTGCAGAATCCGCTCTCCGTCGCCGTCGGCGCCGACGAGCCGGCCCTCTGCGCCGCGAAGAATTACGCGCGACTGGGCCCGTGACCGGTCCATCGTGACCGCCGCTTCGCGGCTCACTCCCGTACCGTCCACGGCCACCTGGAAGAGCGAGGCCCCCGCGTCCGTACGGGCCGCGACGAGGAGGACGTCGGCTTCACAGCCGTCCAGCACATGCTCCTTGGTCCCGTCGAGCCGCCACGTCCCGCCGGGCCGGCGGGACGCGGTGCAGCGGATCGCCGCCGGGTCCCACGAGCCCCGCTCGGCCCAGGCCAGTGCCCCTGTGGTGCTGCCGGCGGCGAGCTGCGGCAGCAGCCGCGCGCACGCCGCTCCGTCGTCCGAGGCGAGCAGCGCCTGCGCCGCGAGAACGGCGGAGCCGAGGAAGGGAACCGGACTGAGCCCTCGCCCCAACTCCTCCATCACCACATGGACTTCCCTCGCACCGCAGCCCGCCCCGCCGTATCGCTCCGGAACGGCGAGACCCGCGACCCCGATCTGCCCGGTCAGGGGAAGCCAGGCCGCCGCGCCCGCGTGGCGGGTCAGGAGCGACCGTACGGCACCTCGCAGTTCTTCCTGCTCCTCGGTCGGTCTCATGGGTGCGCTCCGTCCTGTGCGGCCTGTCCCAGGTGGTCTCAAGCGGTCAGCACGCGGGCGCGGCATGCGGCGGGGGTGCCCCAGGCCGACCGCAGAGCGCGGGCCTTGCGGATCCACAGTGAGAGATCCAGCTCGTCGGTGTAGCCGATGGCGCCGTGGATCTGCAGAGCGGTACCGGCCGCGGTGCAGGCCGCCTCGCATGCGGCCACCTTCGCGGCCGCGATCCGGCGACCGACGTCCGGATCGTCCTGCGCCAGGGCGAGTGCGGCGGCAAGGATCAACGGCTCGGCGAACTCCAGACCGATCAAGGCGTCGGCCAACCGGTGCTTCACCGCCTGGAAGGACCCGATCGGCACCCCGAACTGGGTCCGCTGCTCGGCGTGGGCGACGGTACGGGCCAGCAGGGTACGGCCCAGCCCGAGTGACTGAGCGGCCGTGACCAGTGCGGCGACATCGGCGGCATGTGCGGCCGCGGCTGCCACGGCGTGACCTCGCGCCACGAGCTGGTTCCCCCTGGGGCGGAACAGCCGGCGGACCGGATCGAGGGACAACTGGACGGGCCCGGCCCCGTCCGACAGCCGTACGGTGTTGCCGTCGACGACAAGGACAACGTCGGCGGCGTCGGCGTCCAGGGCGTACGGGCCGGCGGCGGAGAGCAGACAGAGTGAGGCGACGGTCTTGCCGGTGGCGATGCCGGGCAGCCACGCGTCGGCCGCCGTTTCGTCGCCGAGCCGGTCGAGGAAGGCCGCGGCGGCCACCGTCTCGACCAGCGGCCCGGGCGCGGCATGGCGGCCGATTTCGGTGAAGGCGACGCCCAGTTCCACCGGCAGCGGCCCCAGGCCGCCGTGCCGCTCCGGTACGGCGAGCGCGAAGACCCCGGCGTCGGCCAGCCTCGCCCACAGCGCGCGCCCCGGGGCATGGTCGCCGGACGCCCACGCACGTGCCACGCCCGGGGTCCCGGCCGCCGCGAGCATGCCGTCCAGGGAGCGGGCGAACTCCCGCTGCTCCTCGTCGAGGAGGAACCGCATCACCGGCGTCCTTTCGGCAGGCCGAGCAGCCGCTCGGCGATGATGTCGCGCTGGATCTCGTTGGTGCCGGCGTAGATCGGGCCGGCCAGCGCGAACGTGTAACCCTCGGCCCAACTGCCGTGCGCCGGCGCTTCCCCGGCCCGGTCGGCGAGCTCCCCGTACGGGCCGAGAATGTCCAGGGCGGTCTCGTGCAGCGCGATGTCGAGCTCGGACCAGAAGACCTTGTTCAGGCTCGACTCGGCGCCGATCGCGCCGCCGGCGGCGATGCGCGAGGCGGCCGCGTAGGTGAACAACCGGTAGGCGCGGGCGCCGATCACCGCGTCGGCCACCCGGTCGCGCAGGGCCGTGTCGGACGGATCCGCCCTGTCGCGCCACAGGGCCGTCAGACGGTCGGCCGCGGCGGTGAAACGGCCGGGGCTGCGCAGCGTCAGCCCGCGTTCGTTGCCGGCGGTGCTCATGGCCACCCGCCAGCCCTCGCCGGGCTCGCCGATGACGTCCTTGTCGGGCACGAAGACCTCGTCCAGGAAGAGTTCGGCGAAGGCGGGCTTGCCGTCGAGCCGGCCGATGGGCCGGACCGTCACGCCCGGCGCGTCGAGCGGGAACATCAGATACGTCAGCCCGTGGTGTGGCCTGCCGGCGTGGGGGTGACTGCGGAAGAGGCCGAAGGCGCGGTCGGCGAATGCGGCGCGGGAGGACCAGGTCTTGTGGCCCTCGAGCAGCCAGCCGCCTTCGGTCCGCACGGCGGTCGAGCGCAGGGAGGCGAGGTCGGAGCCGGAGTCCGGTTCCGACCACGCCTGGGCCCAGATCACGTCGCCGCTCGCCATCGGTGGCAGGATGCGGGCCCGCTGCTCGTCGGTGCCGTGCTCGAACAGAGTGGGGGCGAGCAGGCTGATGCCGTTCTGGCCGACCCGGCCCGGCGCGCCTGCCGCGTAGTACTCCTCCTCGAAGATCAGCCACTCGAGAAGCGAGGCGCCCCGGCCTCCGTGCTCCGTCGGCCAGGAGACCACCGACCAGCGGTCGGCGAACAGCGTGCGCTCCCATTCCCGGTGCGCGGCGAACCCCTCCGCGGTCTCCAGCGAGGGCAGCGGGACGTCCGGCACGTGGTCGTCGAGCCAGGCGCGGGCCTCGGCCCGGAAGGCATCCTCGGCGGCGGTGAAGCGCAGGTCCATCAGGAGCCCGCCTTCTTCATCGCGCGGACGTCCATGCCGGCCAGCGCGTCCGAAGCCGTCTCCGCGTTGTGCGCATGAGCGAGGTGGTGCAGCCCGAAGACCGAGTCCATGCCGGTGTGCAGGCCCTGCAGATCCTCGGCCTGGTTGACCGCACGCTTCGTGAGCGCCAGCCCCATGCGCGGCATCTCGGCGATCCGGTTCGCCAACTCCATCGCCGTTTCGGGCAGTTCGGCGCGGGAGACGACGCGGTTGACCATGCCGACCTCGTACGCGCGCCGGGCGCTCATCCGGTCTCCGGTGTACAGGAACTCCTTGGCGATCCGCGGCGGCATCACCCACGGGTGGGCGAAGTACTCGACCCCGGGGATGCCCATGCGGACCACCGGGTCGGCGAAGAACGCGTCCTCGGAGGCGACGATGAGGTCGCACACCCAGGCGAGCATCAACCCGCCCGCTATGCAGGCGCCCTGGACCGAGGCGATCACCGGCTTGGGCAGCTCACGCCAGCGGCGGCACATGCCCAGATACACCTCGGACTCGCGGGCGAAGCGGCTCTCCGCGCCGGCCTTGTCCGAGTGGTCCCACCACAGCCCGGCCCTGCGCTCGAACGGCAGGTGGGCGTCGCGCTCCGGGGTTCCGATGTCGTGCCCGGCGCAGAAGTGCTCACCCGCTCCCGCCAGGACCACGACCTTGACGGCGTCGTCGTCGGCGGCCCGGTAGAAGGCGCGGTCGAGGGCGTACGTCATCGCGGAGTTCTGGGCGTTGCGGTAGTCGGGCCGGTTCAGGGTCACCAGGGCGACGGGGCCCCGGAGTTGGTAGCGGACCGGCTCTGTGGGGGCAGCGGACATCCGCCCTCCTTCCCTAACAAGTGTTTGGTAGGTTAACGTACGGGCGGTGGGCCGTCGAGATCGGCAGGGGAGCCGGAATGAACGCCGTCGAGGAGTTCAGAGCGGAGGTCCGGGACTGGCTGGCCGCCAACCTCTCCGGAGACTTCGCCGGCCTGCGGGGCCGCGGCGGACCCGGCCGCGAGCACGAGTGCTTCGCCCAACGGCTGGCGTGGGAGCGGCACATGGCGGCGGCCGGCTGGACGTGCGTCGGCTGGCCGAAGGAGCACGGAGGGCGCGGCGCGACCATCGAGGAGCAGGTCGCCTTCCATGAGGAGTACGCCCTCGCCAACGCGCCCGCCCGGGTCGGTCACATCGGGGAGCAGCTGCTGGGACCCACCCTTGTCGCCCTCGGCACCCCCGCGCAGCAAAGGCGCTTCCTCCCGGCGATCGTCGCGGCCCGGGAGCTGTGGTGCCAGGGCTACAGCGAGCCGGACGCGGGATCGGACCTCGCGGGCGTACGGACGCGGGCGGAACGGGACGGCGACGAGTGGGTGATCACGGGGCAGAAGATCTGGACCTCGCTCGCCCACGAGGCCGACTGGTGCTTCGTCGTCGCCCGCACCGAGCCCGGCGCCACCCGCCACCAGGGGCTGTCCTACCTCCTGGTCCCCATGGACCAGCCCGGGGTGGAAGTCAGGCCGATCACCCAGCTGACCGGCACCTGCGAGTTCAACGAGGTGTTCTTCGACGCCGCCCGCACCCACGCCTCCCACGTCGTCGGCGTGCCGGGTGAGGGCTGGCAGGTGGCCATGGCGACCCTCGGCTTCGAGCGCGGCGTCTCCACCCTCGGCCAGCAGGTCGGCTTCCGCCGCGAACTCGAGACGCTCATCGATCTGGCCGTGCGCAACGGAGCCGCCGACGACCCGCTGATCCGCGACCGCCTCGCCCGGGCGTGGGTCGGCGTCGAGACCATCCGATTCAACGCCCTGCGCATGCTCGACGGCGTCGCGGCCGGAGCCCCGGGCCCCGAGGCGTCCATCGGCAAGATCTTCTGGTCGACGTGGCACCGCGAGCTGGGCGAGCTCGCCATGGACGTGTGCGGGGCCGGCGGCATGCTGGCCGCGGGAGAGCCGTACGAACTCGACGACTGGCAGCGGCTGTTCCTCTTCTCCCGCGCCGACACCATCTACGCGGGCTCCAACGAGATCCAGCGGAACATCATCGCCGAGCGGGTGCTCGGCCTGCCGAAGGAGCCACGCCCATGAGCCAGGCGCCACCGCCGTACGTACCGGGCCACCGGCTGCTCGCCGGCCGCACAGCCGTCATCACCGCCGCCGCCGGCGCGGGCATCGGCGGGGCGACCGCCAGACGCCTGCTGGAGGAGGGCGCGGACATCGTCCTTTCCGACGCCCACACCCGCAGGCTGAAGGAAACCGAGACACTGCTCGCCGCCGAGTTCGGCGCGGAACGAGTCGCGGCCCTGCCGTGTGACGTCACCGACGAAACCCAGATCGCCGCACTGTTCGACCTCGCGGAACAACGCCACGGCCGCCTCGACATCGTGGTCAACAACGCCGGACTCGGCGGAACCGCCGATCTGGTAGAGATGACCGACGCCCAGTGGGACACGGTTCTCGACGTCACCCTCAACGGCACCTTCCGCTGCACCCGCTCCGCACTGCGCCGCATGAAGGCCACCGGAAGCGGCGGCGTCATCGTCAACAACGCCTCGGTGGTGGGCTGGCGGGCCCAGCGCGGGCAGGCCCATTACGCAGCCGCCAAGGCGGGAGTCATGGCCCTCACCCGGTGTGCGGCCGTCGAAGCAGCGGACTACGGCGTGCGCGTCAACGCCGTCGCACCCAGCCTGGCGATGCATCCGCATCTGGTGAAGGTCACCACCCCGGAACTGCTGGCGGAACTCACCGCTCGTGAGGCGTTCGGCCGGCATGCCGAACCGTGGGAGGTCGCCAACGTGATCGTCTTCCTGGCGGGGGGCTACTCGTCGTACCTGACCGGAGAGGTCCTCTCCGTCAGCAGCCAGCACGCCTGATGCCGCGATGAGCCGGTGCCGGGGACCAGCGACAGCAGGAGGACCGCGATGAAGCCGGCGCCGGAGCGCCGGAACGAACTTCTCGCCACCGCGGCCGAGGTGTTCGCCGAGCAGGGGTACGACGCCACCACCGTCCGCGAGATCGCCGACGCGGCCGGGATCATGGCGGGAAGCCTCTACTACCACTTTGACTCCAAGGAGTCGATGCTCGACGAGATCCTCTCCACCTTCCTGGAAGACCTGTGGGCCGGGTACGACGCCGTACTCGCCGCGGGGCTCGGCCCCAGGGAGACGATCGAAGCACTGGTGACCGAATCCTTCCGCGAGATCGACCGGCACCGCGCCGCCGTGGCGATCTACCAGAAGGAGTCCCGGCACCTCTTGGCGCAGCCCCGCTTCACCTACCTCTCCGCATCGCAGCGCAGGTTCGAAAAGGCATGGCTCAGAACCCTCGAGCGCGGGGTGGCGGCCCATGTCTTCCGTGCCGACCTGGACATCCGGCTCACCTACCGCTTCGTCCGCGACACGGTGTGGGTGGCCGCCTCCTGGTACCGCCCGGGCGGACGGCACGGCCCCGAGGAGATCGCCCGCCAGTACCTCTCCATGGTGCTGGACGGCGTCGCACTGCGGAGGCGACACGAACACGAGCGACGTGACTACCCTGACAACAAGGAGCAGCAGCCATGCCCGAGGCCTACATAGTCGAAGCCGTACGCACCCCGGTCGGGAAGCGGGGCGGCGGTCTGTCCACGGTCCATCCGGCCGACCTCGGCGCCCACGCGCTGAAGGCGCTGGTGGAGCGTTCGGGCATCGACCCGGCGGCCGTCGAGGACGTCGTCCTCGGCTGCCTCGACACCGTCGGACCGCAGGCCGGTGACATCGCCCGCACCTGCTGGCTCGCGGCCGGGCTGCCCGAAGAGGTGCCCGGTGTCACCGTGGACAGGCAGTGCGGATCTTCCCAGCAGGCGGTCCACTTCGCGGCACAGGCCGTCATGTCCGGCACCTGCGACCTCGTCGTCGCCGGCGGCGTGCAGAACATGTCCCAGGTGCCCATCGCCTTCGCGAGCCGCCAGGCCGCCGAGCCTTTGGGGCTGACCGAGGGCCCGTTCGCCGGCTCCGCGGGCTGGCGTGTCCGCTACGGCGACCGGCCCGTCAACCAGTTCCACGGCGCCGAGCTGATCGCGAAGAAGTGGGACATCACCCGGGAGGCGATGGAGGAGTTCGCTCTGCGCTCGCACCGGCGGGCCGTCCGCGCCATCGACGAGGGCCGCTTCGCGCGCGAACTGATCCCCTACGGTGACGTGACGACCGACGAGGGACCGCGCCGGGACACCTCCTTGGAGAAGATGGCCGGCCTGCGCCCCCTCGTCGACGGCGGCCGGCTGACCGCCGCGGTCTCCTCGCAGGTGTCCGACGGCGCCTCCGCCATGCTGCTGGCGAGCGAGCGAGCCGTTCGGGAACACGGACTGACGCCCCGGGCGCGTGTCCACCACCTCTCGGCACGCGGCGAGGACCCGATCCGGATGCTCTCCGCCCCGATCCCGGCAACCGCCCACGCCCTGAAGAAGACCGGGATGTCGATCGACGACATCGACCTGGTCGAGATCAACGAGGCGTTCGCGTCCGTGGTGCTGGCCTGGCTCAAGGAGACCGGAGCCGACCCTTCCCGGGTCAACGTCAACGGCGGGGCCATCGCGCTGGGCCACCCGCTGGGCGCCACCGGGACCAAACTGATGACGACACTGCTCCATGAACTCGAGCGCACCGGCCGCCGATACGGCCTGCAGACCATGTGCGAGGGCGGCGGCCAGGCCAATGTCACCATCATCGAACGCCTGTGACGGCCGGTGCGGGGCTCCTGGACCAGGAGTCAGGGCGTATGCGGCAGTGCACGGAGCGTGGCGAGCGCTTCCGCCATGACCCGTTCGATCAGCTCGGCGCAGGACGGCAGGTCGTCGATCAGCCCAGCCACCTGGCCGGCCGCCATCACACCGAGATCGGTGCGCCCGTCGACCATGGCGGCCCGCAGCATCATCGGCGTGTTGGCGGCCAGCAGGACCTGACTCCATGACAGTTCCTTGCCGTGCCGCATCGCCAGACCGTCGCGGACCATCTCTGCCCAGCCCATGCCCGTTTCGCGACGGAACGCTGCCGCGTGGCGCAGCGCCCGCAGCAGGGAGGCCGCTCTGCCCGAGCGTTCCAGGGAACCGACGAGTTCGGTGCGCAGCATCCGGTGCGGCAGGCCGTCGACCTTGGTGGTGACGGTGACGTCCTTGACGGTCGCGGCCAGATACCGGGACTTCACCGCATCGGGGACCGTGCTGTCGGAGGTGAGCAGGAAGCGGGTGCCCATGGCGATCCCGGAGGCGCCGTAGGCCAGTGCCGCGACGAGTCCGCGCCCGTCCCGGAATCCACCGGCCGCGATCACCGGGATGTCGACGGCGTCCACGACCTGGGGGAGCAGAACGCCGGTGGCGACGTCCCCGGTGTGGCCGCCGCCCTCACCGCCCTGCACCAGGACGGCGTCGGCGCCCCAGGCGGCGATCTTCTCGGCGTGCCGCCCGGCCCCGACGGACGGGATGACGATCACCCCGGCGTCCTTGAGCCGCGCGATCAGCTCCCGGGAGGGCGCGAGCGCGAACGAGGCGACCCGCACACCCTCGTCGATGATGATGCGCACGCGCTCGGCCGCGTCACCGGCGTCCGCCCGCAGGTTGACTCCGAACGGCGCGGCGGTACGGGACCTCACCTCCCGTACGGAGGAACGGAGCTGTTCGACGGTCATGGTCGCCGAGCCGAGGATTCCCAGCGCGCCCGCTTCTGCGGCGGCCGACACCAGCCGCGGCCCGGCGACCCATCCCATGCCGGTCTGCACGAGCGGGTGCCGTACGCCGACGAGCCGGGTGAGCGGTGTGGCGATCGCGGCGTCACTCATGCGGGACCTCGCGGTGGCGCAGCGCCTTGGGATCAATCACCTCGCGGACGAGCCACAGTTCCTCGTCGGTGGGCTCTCGGGTGAACGGGACGCCGGCGGGGATCGTGAGCGGGAATCCGGTGGCGTCGACGACCTGCTCGACCGTGACACCCGGATGCAGGGACCGCAGCCGCATCGTCCGGTCGGCGGTCTCGAAGTCGAAGACGCCCAGGTCGCTGACGACGTCCGGGATGCGGTGGTAGCGGGACGCGGTGGGTCCGGCGGCGGCCGCACGGTCGTGGCCGACGCCGCAGACCATGTCGACGCGTTCGACGAACACCCGGGCGGAGTGCCGCGGGACCCAGTAACTCGTCGGATTGTTCAGTGTGTTGACGGGCGCGCCGCGTACCCCGAGCAGCTGCCGCGTGGGCCGTGACCAGTCACCGATGCAGGAGATGTTCTGGTTCCCGTACCGGTCGAGCTGGCTCGCGCCCATCATCACGTGCCGCCGTCCCGTGGCGACCAGGGCCAGATGCTGCCGGTACGGCAGCCAGCCCTCCACCACGCCGGGCGGGGTGCCGAGTGCCGGGGTGTCGCCGGCGAGGAAGGCCTCCCCGTCGGTGAGCAGGAGATCGGGGGAGAAGGTGAGCTTCGCCAGCCGGGCGCCGATCGTGGGGACGGTGCCCATCGGGCTCGCCAGTACTTCGCCCGCGTCCCGCCAGGATTCGGCGCAGGCCACCACGCAGTACTCGGCCCGTGTCGCGGCCGCCGTGTCCACACCGGTCATGCTGCTGCCCCCTCCTCGCGGAACGCCGCCACGGCGGCCTGATAGGCGTCCTCGTCCCCCGACAGGAACCGTTTTCGGAAGGCTCGCCAGGCGTCCTGCTCGCGGGCGGCCTGTGCGTAGGCGCGCTGGAACCTCTCGTCGCGGTCGTAGTCCGGGGCGCAGGAGGTGAAGTGGGCACCGAGCGGGGTCTCGACCACGCCGTTCACGAACGCGCGCTTGACCAGCAGGGACTGCGGCCCGTGGTCCTTCAGGAGGTCCGCGGTGTCCACGATGCGTTCGCAGCTCAGGTACGCCCGGTCGGCCGCCTCGCAGAACAGGTCGTCGAAGTAGGGATCGGGGCCGAGGTACTGGCCGTTGCCGTGCGCGTCGGCCCTGTTGACGTGCACGAGCGCGGCGTCCAGCCGCAGCGCGGGTACGGCGACGAGCTCCTCACCGTCCTCGTACGGGGAAGTGACCGTACGCAGGGACGGATTGACGCTCATCACGTCCGATGCGAGGCCGGCGCGGACAGGCATGAAGGGCAGCCGCTGCGCGGCGGCGGTCAGCCCCCACATGAGCATGGCTTCGTCGAACTCCACCATCGTGAACGCCGCGCGTTGGCGGGCCCTTTGGAAGTGCGGTTCCAGGGGGATGGAATCGAGGGTGGCGAAGGCGGCGACCAGCTTGCGGATCTTTCCCGCCGCGGCGAGCAGCCCGACATCCGGGCCGCCGTACGAGACGACGGTCAGGTCTTGGATGCCGGAGCGCAGCAGGGCGCGCACCAGTGCCATTGGCTTGCGCCGCGATCCCCACCCGCCGATGCCGATGGTCATGCCGCTCTCGAGCCGGTCGACCACCTCCTCGGCGGTCATCGTCTTGTCCCTCGTCACGTCTGCTGCTCCTTGTCGGTGGTCGGGCCGTCGAGGGCGTCGGGTGCGCCGGCACCGGGCACGACGGCGGCGAAAGTGGTGCCGCGTACGCGGTCGGCGACGCCGCTGAGATTCGCCTCGAAGGTGAAGCCCTGCTCGAAGCGGTAGCTGCGGCGGACGTCAACGGGGTCGATGCCGTTGATCGCGGCCTTGGCCAGGCGGATCAGCGTCCCGTCCTTGGCGGCGATCTCCCGCGCCAACCCGAGGGCCGACGCCCGGAGTTCGGCTCGAGGGACCACGCGCCACACCGAGCCGTGGGCGTGCAGTTCGGCCGCGGTGACGGTGCGCGAGGTGTAGTACAGGGTCCGCATCAGATGCTGGGGGACCAGGCGGGCGAGATGTGTGGCGGCACCGAGCGCGCCCCGGTCCAGTTCCGGCAGTCCGAAGGTGGCGTCGTCGGCGGCGACGATCGCGTCCGCGTTGCCCACGAGTCCGATGCCGCCGCCCAGGCAGAAGCCGTGCACGGCGGCGACGACAGGCACTTCGCAGTCGTAGACCGCGGCGAACGCCGCGTAGCAGCCGCGGTTGGCGCCGACGAGAGCCGCGTGTCCTTCGGCTCGCTGTATCTCCTTGATGTCGACGCCCGCGTTGAAGCCCCGGCCCTCGGCGGCCAGGACCACGCAGCGCACCGCCGGGTCGGCGCCGGCGCGGCGGACGGCGCCGGCCACGTCGTACCAGCCCTGCACGGGAAGGGCGTTGACGGGAGGGAAGTCCACGGTGACGACGGCGATTCCGTCTTCAGGTACGGAGGTGGAGACACCCATGGGCGGATCAGCTACCTTTCCACCAAACGTTTGTTAGGTGGAACATAGCAGCGGTCCGTCCGCTGCGGGAGGTGCCAATTGCCGGCGATCATCGACCTGTCAGGGACCGTCGCCGTCGTCACCGGCGGAACACGGGGCGTCGGCGCGGGCATCACCCGGGCGTTGCTCGAAGCCGGCGCGGACGTCGTGACCTGTGCGCGCAGGCCACCGGACACGCCGGTCGAGGCGGGGGGACGCACGGCCGGATTCGTTCCCGTCGACCTGCGTGAGCCGGAGGCGGTCGAAGCCTTCTTCCGGCAGCTGCACCGCGACCACGGGCGACTGGACACGCTCGTCAACAACGCCGGAGGAACCCCGTTCCGGCTGCTCGGCGAGGCCGGAGCCGTACGCCACGCCCGCGTGGTCGAACTGAATCTCACCGCGCCCCTGACAGCAACGCTCGCGGCCTACGAGATCATGCGCGGTCAGCGGACCGGTGGCTCCGTGATCATGATCGGCAGCGTGAGCGGCACCCGCCCCTCACCCGGCACCGCCGCCTACGGCGCGGCCAAGGCGGGCCTGGACAACCTTGCCCGGTCCATGGCCGTGGAATGGGCGCCGGCGGTACGGGTCAACACCCTCGTCCTCGGCATGGTCCGCACCGAACTCTCGCATCTGCACTACGGGGACGAGGCCGGCGTCGCGGCCGTCGGCCGGACCGTGCCGCTCGGCCGGCTCGCCGAACCCGCCGAGATCGGCGACGCCTGCGTCTTCCTCGCCTCCCCGCGTGCCGCGTACGTGACCGGAGCGAGTCTGCTCGTCCACGGCGGAGGCGAACGCCCCGCCTTCCTCGACGCCGCCACCGTCAACAACTGACCACCGGGTCGACACCGTCCCCGGCATCCGCGACGGCGGGCTCGGCCAAACACCCGGGACCCGCCCCGGAAAGACAGGAGATGCACGATGACCGGACTGTGCACAGGAGGCGTCGCCGCCGTCACCGGTGCCGGCCGCGGCCTCGGCCGCGCCCATGCCCTCGCCCTGGCAGCGGCAGGCGCCAGGGTCGTCGTCAACGACCTCGGCACCGGGCTCGACGGCACCGGAGACGGCGCCGGCCCCGCCCAGCAGGTCGCCGAAGAGATCCGCGCTCTGGGCGGCGAGGCCGTCGCCCACGGAGGCGATGTTGCCACCACCGACGGCGCAGCCGCACTCGTCGCCCTCGCCCTCGACACCTTCGGCCGCCTCGACGCCCTGGTCAACAACGCCGGATTCCTGCGCGACCGCATGCTCGTCAACCTGGAGGAGGACGACTGGGACGCGGTCATGCGCGTCCACCTCAAGGGCCACTTCCTGCCGCTGAAGTACGCCGCCGAGCACTGGCGGGCCGAGGCCAAGGCCGGCCGCCCGCCGCAGGCACGTGTCGTCAACACCAGCTCCGGCGCAGGGCTGGCGGGAAGTGTCGGCCAGGGGAACTACTCCGCGGCGAAGGCCGGCATCGTGGGCCTGACGCTCGTGGCCGCCGCCGAACTCGGCCGCTACGGGATCCAGGTCAACGCCATCGCCCCGGCCGCCCGCACACGGATGACCGAGCATGCCTTCGCCCGGGCGATGACCGCGCCGGGCGAGGGGGAGTTCGACGCGATGGCCCCCGAGAACGTCTCCCCGCTCGTCGTCTGGCTCTCTTCCGCCGCGTCCGCCGGAGTCACCGGCAGGGTCTTCGAGGCGGAGGGCGGCCGGATCACCGTCATGGAGGGCTGGCGGCCGGGCCCGACGGCCGACAGGGGCGCCCGCTGGACACCGGCCGAAGCGGGCGAGGCGGCACTGAAACTACTGGCCGCCGCCGAGCCGCCGCAGCCGGTGTACGGGGCGCGGTAGGGCCGAGCCTGCCGCCGCCGGCCGCCGGCCGTGGCGTCGCGGGCACTGGCAGGCGCACACTGGGTGCATGAGCGACTTCCGGGGTGACGTCACGGTGATCGCCGGCGACGTGGAGTATCCGGCCTGGGCCGATCTGCTCTCCTGGGCCGAACAGCGCCAAGCGGGTGCGCTCGATCCGCCCGAGGGTGACGTTCCTGGGCTGTCGGTGTGGAACGGCAGCCTCAAGGTGGCCGACTGGGAGGTCGTGGAAGCCCTGACGCACGGCCAGGAACTCGAACTGCGGCTGCCCGACGGCCGAGTCGGCAGGTGCGTCGTCAGCCGCCACAGTTCCGAGGCCGGGCTCATGGTGATCGAGGGAAGCGGAGCCCCGCCCTTCTGACACCTTCTGACGCCGAGCGCCCTTCCGGTGCCGAGCACCGCCCCCATGACACACGGACTGACACACGGAGCCCCGCCCTTCCGGGCGGGGCTCCGCCTTGTTCGCGCCAGGACCTACCCCGGTCGGCGCTTGCCCTGGCGGGGCTTGTCGGGGTCGACGCCGGTGAACGCGGAGTCGTCCTTCGTCCCGGTGGGGCGTTGCGAGCGGCCCTTGCGGCCGGTGTCCCGCATGCCCTTCTCCGACTCGCCGCCGTACTCCTCGCCGCTCGGGGTCTCGCTCTTCACCGTGTCGCCGGGAACGGACCCCTTCTCCTCCTTGGAAACCTTCCTGCCCTTGCCGGGGCTGCCCGCATGCTCCTCGGCGTGGAAGGAACGCCGGGCGCTGGGGTTGTCCTGTTGGCGGGTCTCGTCCACGTCCGGGGACCAGCCGTGCTGCTCGGTCCCCCGGTGACGGCTCGGGCCTTTGCCGTGTGAGGGCTGTGATGACTTGGGTTCCTTGGCCATGCGCCGACCTGCCTGTCCGAAGTCGCGGGGGCACTCCTGTGGTGCCAGGTGTACTGCGATTCTCCCACTCAGGGATCAGTCCGGCATATGGGTCGATTCGAATCCGACCGTCGCGCCGCTCGGGCCATGTGGCCGGAATCGTGATGCTTACGAGTGAAGTGGGCGCCGTATGCCCGCACCCACGTGCGGTTGTGTCCGACCATCGCAGGCAGTCGGCTGTGTCGAGCGGCCAAGAAGGCCGCACCACTGCGGGAGGGCCGCCATGCGGATCTTGCTCGTCGCCAGCGCGTACAACAGTCTCACCCAGCGGGTCCACGCCGAACTGTGTGACCGCAGGCATGCCGTGGCCGTGGAGGTCACGCCGGACGGCTCGGCGGTGCGCGCCGCGGTGCAGCGGCACCGGCCCGACCTCGTGGTGGCGCCGCTGCTGAAAACCGTGGTTCCCCGGGACGTGTGGATGGCCTCCACCTGCCTCATCGTGCATCCGGGGCCGGTGGGGGACCGCGGACCGTCCTCGCTGGACTGGGCGATCGACGAGGGCGCCGACACGTGGGGCGTCACCGTGCTGCAGGCCGACGAGGAGATGGACGCCGGCGACGTCTGGGCGGCCGTCGGCTTTCCCGTCCCCCGGGTCGCGAAGAGCGACCTCTACCGGAACGAGGTTTCCGACGCCGCACTCGAGGCGGTGCTGCTGGCCGTCGACCGTTTCGCGTCGGGCACCTACGTTCCCCGGCAGCAGCACGGCCTTCCGCAGTCGGCCATGGCGCGGACCCGGCCGTACTTCCGTCAGGAGATGCGCCGGATCTCCTGGCACGACGACTCCACGGAAACGGTCCTGCGCAAGCTGCGCGCCGCGGACTCGCAGCCCGGCGTGCGGGACGAGCTGCTCGGTGGCGAATGGTTCCTCCACGGCGGCCACGCGGAGGACACGCTGCGCGGCCGGCCCGGTGAGCTGCTGGCCACGCGTGCGGGCGCCGTCTGTCGCGCGACGGCCGACGGGGCGGTGTGGATCCCCGAACTGCGGGCCCGCCGCGGTCCCGGGCTGCCGCGCGCCTGCAAACTGCCCGCCACTCTCGCGCTGGCCGACCGACTGCCGCCGCTGCCCGAGATCCCCGTGCCCGCGCACGCGGCCGAGGGCAACGGCACCTGGAGCGACATCCGCTACCGGGAGGAGGGACCGGTCGGGGTCCTTTCCTTCTCGTTCCCCGGCGGGGCCATGAGCACCGATCACTGCCGCCGGCTGCTGGACGCCTACCGCGCGGCGTGCTCCCGTCCCACAGCCGTGCTGGTGCTGGGCGGCAGCCGGGACTTCTTCTCCAACGGCATCCACTTGAACGTCATCGACGCGGCAGCCGACCCCGCCGCGGAGTCCTGGGCCAACATCAACGCCATGAACGACCTGGTGGAGGCCGTTCTGACCACCACCGACCGGCTCGTGGTCAGCGCGATCGGCGGCAACGCCGCCGCCGGCGGCGTCATGTTCGCCCTGGCCGCGGACGAGGTCTGGTGCCGGTCGGGCTCCGTGCTCAACCCGCACTACCGGCGCATGGGCCTGTACGGCTCGGAGTACTGGACGTACACCCTGCCCCGCAGGGTGGGCGGCCCCATGGCGAAGCGGCTCACCGAGGAGGCCCGGCCGGTGTCGGCAGCCGCCGCGCAGAGCATGGGACTCGTCGACCGGGTCGTCGACTGCGCTCCGCGGGACTTCGCGGCCGAGGTCACCCGATTGGCCGCACGGCTGGCGGCGCTCCCCACCGCCGCGCTGCGCGTCGCCACCAAGAAGGCGGAAAGCGAGCGCCGCGCGTCCACGAAGCCGCTGGCCGCCTACCGCGAGGAGGAACTCACCCACATGCTGCGCACCTTCTCGGACCCCGGCGCGCCGTACCACGCCCTGCGCCGTGCATTCGTGCGGAAGCAGGCGGCTCCCGCAGACGCCGGGCGTCCGGGTGCGGTGGCGGCGCGCCCGGACGACTGTTAGCAAGATCGAAGGCCCGTATGAGGCCTTTGCCGCAAACCTCCCAGGAGGCGTACTCATGAACGCAGGAACGCCGACCACGGTCGAAGAGCCCGGCGCGTCCGGTACGCCCGGCAGCGACGAGTCGCCGATCCACATCCTCTGGATCAACGCCGGGCTGAGCTGCGACGGCGATTCGGTCGCGCTGACGGCAGCCATGCAGCCCAGCATCGAGGAGATCGCGCTCGCCGGTCTGCCGGGCCTGCCCAAGATCGCCGTCCACTGGCCGCTGATCGACTTCGAATGCGGGCCCGTCGGTGGGGCGGACACCTTCATCGAGTGGTTCTTCAAGGGGGAGCGCGGCGAGATCGACCCGTTCGTGCTGGTGATCGAGGGCTCCGTGCCCAACGAGGCGATCAAGCAGGAGGGTTACTGGTGCGGCTTCGGCGACAACCCGGAGACCGGCCAGCCCGTCACCACCAGTGAATGGATCGACCGGCTGGCGCCCAAGGCCCTCGCCGTCGTCGCGATCGGTACCTGCGCCACCTATGGCGGCATCCACGCCATGGCCGGCAATCCGACCGGCGCGATGGGCGTGCCCGACTACCTGGGATGGGACTGGAAGTCCAAGGCGGGCATCCCCATCGTGTGCGTTCCCGGCTGCCCCATCCAGCCCGACAACTTCGCGGAAACCCTGACCTACCTTCTCTACCAGGCCGCAGGGTCCGCTCCGATGATCCCCCTCGACGACAAGCTCCGGCCGACGTGGCTGTTCGGCGCCACCGTCCACGAGGGCTGCGACCGGGCCGGCTACTACGAGCAGGGCCAGTTCGCCACGACCTACGACTCTCCCAAGTGCCTCGTCAAACTGGGCTGCTGGGGACCCGTCGTCAAGTGCAACGTACCCAAGCGCGGCTGGATGAACGGAATCGGCGGCTGCCCGAACGTGGGAGGCATCTGCATCGCCTGCACCATGCCCGGATTCCCGGACAAGTTCATGCCGTTCATGGACGAACCTCCCGGCGGCAAGGTCTCCAGCACAGCCAGCGGCGTGTACGGCACCGTGATCCGCAGGCTGCGGACCATCACCGCCAAGACGGTGGACCGCGAGCCCAAGTGGCGGCACACCGGCCAGAAGATCACCACGGGCTACCGGCCGCCGTGGTGACCGCTCCCCACCAGGCCACCGACTCCCTCTCCTGCTCGCAGAACTGACGAAGGGCACCGCACACACAATGGCATCCTCGACGACGACCGGTGACGGCACCGGCCTGGTGGAGATGGCCTGGGATCCGATCACCCGGATCGTGGGAAGTCTCGGCATCCACGCAAAGATCGACTTCAAGCAGAAGCGCGTCGCGGAGTGCTACAGCACCTCGTCGGTCTTCCGCGGCTACAGCGTTTTCATGCGCGGCAAGGACCCGCGCGACGCGCACTTCATCACCAGCCGGATCTGCGGCATCTGCGGTGACAACCACGCCACCTGCTCCGTGTACACCCAGAACATGGCGTACGGCGTGAAGCCGCCGCACCTCGGCGAGTGGATCATCAACCTCGGCGAGTCCGCCGAGTACATGTTCGACCACAACATCTTCCAGGAGAACCTGGTCGGGGTCGACTACTGCGAGAAGATGGTCCGCGAGACCAACCCGGGCGTCCTCGAACTGGCCGAACGCACCGAGGCGCCGCACGCCGCCGACCACGGCTACCGCACCATCGCCGACATCATGCGCTCCCTCAACCCCCTCGAGGGCGAGTTCTACCGCGAGGCGCTCCAAGTCAGCCGGTACACGCGGGAGATGTTCTGTCTCATGGAGGGACGCCACGTCCACCCCTCCACGCTGTACCCGGGCGGCGTCGGCACGATCGCGTCCGTCCAGCTCTTCACCGACTACCTCTCCCGCCTCATGCGGTATGTGGAGTTCATGAAGCGCGTCGTCCCACTGCACGACGACCTCTTCGACTTCTTCTACGAGGCACTGCCCGGATACGAGGAAGTGGGCCGCCGGCGTGTGCTGCTCGGCTGCTGGGGAGCGCTCAACGACCCCGAGTACTGCGACTTCACCTACGCCAACATGAGCGACTGGGGCCGGCGCATGTTCGTCACCCCCGGCGTCATCGTGGACGGCAAGCTCGTCACCAACGACCTGACCGAGATCAACCTCGGCATCCGCATCCTGCTCGGCAGTTCGTACTACGAGGACTGGCAGGGCCAGGAGCAGTTCGTCACCCACGACCCGCTCGGCAACCCGGTCGACCCGCGCCACCCCTGGAACCAGCACACCATTCCCGCCCCGCAGAAGCGGGACTTCGGCGACAAGTACAGCTGGGTCATGTCGCCGCGCTGGTTCGACGGCAAGGACCACCTGCCGCTGGACACGGGCGGCGGCCCGATCGCGCGCCTGTGGTCCACCGCCCTGTCCGGGCTCGTCGACATCGGGTACGTCAAGGCCACCGGCCGCAGCGTTGTCATCAACCTGCCGCGCACGATGACCAAGCCGGAGACCACCTTCGAGTGGAAGATCCCCGAGTGGAGCAACGCGCTGGAGCGCAACCGCGCCCGCACGTACTTCCAGGCCTACGCCGCGGCCGTCGCCCTGCACTGCGCGGAGAAGGGGCTCGAGGAGGTCCGCGCCGGACGCACCCAGACCTGGGAGAAGTTCGAGGTGCCGGACGAGTCCATCGGCGTCGGCTTCACCGAGGCGGTGCGCGGTGTCCTCTCGCACCACATGGTCATCAGGGACGGCAAGATCGCCAACTACCACCCGTACCCGCCGACGCCGTGGAACGCCTCCACCCGCGACACCTACGGCACCCCCGGGCCCTACGAGGACGCCGTGCAGAACACGCCGATCTTCGAGGAGAACCCGCCGGAGAACTTCAAGGGCATCGACATCATGCGGGCCGTGCGCAGCTTCGACCCCTGTCTTCCGTGCGGTGTCCACATGTACGTGGGCGCCGGGAAGACGGTGAAGTCGATGCATGTGCCCACCGGGCTGAGCGGCCTCGCCGGATGAGCGCGCCGACCGCGGAGCAGGCGGGCCGGCAGGTCGAGGAGGTCCTCGACCGGCTGGCCGCCACCCAGGACGCCGAAGCCTGCAAAGCGGCGGAGGAACTGGTTCGGGCGCTCATGGAGTTCTACGGCGCGGCGCTCGGCCGGGCAGTCGAACTGCTCCAGCACCCCGGCGCCCAGCCGCCCGGCACCCCGCTGGAGCGGCTGCTCGGCGACGAACTCGTCGCGAGCCTGCTGAACCTGCACGGGTTGCACCCGGACGACCTGCCCACCCGCATCGCGCGGGCCCTGGACGGCATTCCGCACCCCGTCGAGCACGCGGGCTTCGATCCGTCGACCGGTGTGCTGCGCCTGCGCGTCACGGCCTCGACGGGCTGCGGCTGCCCCAGCACCCAGGAGTCGGTCCGGCAGGCGGCTGTCGACGCGCTCGCCTGCTTCGCGCCCTCGGGCAGCTCCAGCGCGTTGATCTTCGACTGGAGCGCGGTGCTCAC
>NZ_JBEXRZ010000110.1:0-22627 GCF_040613325.1 Streptomyces sp. NPDC006283
GCCGAAGCCCACGCTGATCATGCAGGTGGAGGCGGGGCAGATCGGCCGCCAGGGCGCCAACTCCGCCGGGATCGCCCTCAATGCCAACGGCCTCGGCGGCCGCTTCAGCGACGCCGTCGGACTGCCGCAGACCGTGGTCCGCCGCAGCGTCCTCGACCAGGACAACATCAGCGACGCGTTGCGCGTGCTCTGCCGCACCCGCGCCCACATCGCCAGCAACGCCCTCCTGACCTGCCGCGAGGGCTTCGCCATCGACCTGGAGACCACCCCGGCCGGCCACGGCTGGATGTATCCGGCCGACGGGCTGCTGGTGCACGGCAACCACTACCAGGCGGGTGTTCCCACCGGCCTCGCCGACGGATACCGGCCGCCGGCCCCCGACTCCCTGGTGCGCGTACCGCGCGCCGAGGAGGGGCTGCGCCGGCTGCGCGAATCCACCGGATCCGACGAGTCCCGCAAGCTGATCAAGCATGCGATGTCCGACCATCTCGGCTTCCCCGAGTCGCTGTGCACCCACACCGACCCGCGCAGGCAGCCGGTGAGGCAGTGGAAGACGCTCGTCTCCTCCTGCGTGGATCTCACCGCCGGCGACTACCGCGTCACCGCCGGCACGCCCTGTGACCGCGAGTACCAGCACCTGCCCTGGAACCTCTACGACGGTCCTCACAGCCCCAACTGACCTGCCGCCTACCGCCGCTGCCCATCCCCAGCAGTCTCCGCTCTTCCCTTCCCGCTCAGGAGCCCTGCATGAAGCTCAAGCCATCGATCGCCGCCGCCGGACTCGCCGGAGCGATGGTCCTCACCGCCGCCTGCAGCGGTGCGGACACCGGTCCGTCCGCAGGCGGCGACAAGACGGCAGACGCCGCCAGCCTGCAGCTCACGCCCACCACCGCCAAGGCGAAGGGTCAGATCCCCACCGTCAACTGGCTGCTGGAGGACGAGCCGGACTCCCTCGACCTCGACACCCAGGGCGGCAGCGCCGGACGCACCGTGCTGACCAACGTGTGCGAGCGCCTCTACCAGCTTCAGCCCGACATGAGCGTGCGGCCCTTCCTGGCCCGGACGGCCACCTCACCGGACGCGAAGACCCTCGTCCTGACGCTCCGCGACGACGTCTCCTTCCACGACGGCTCGAAGATGACCGCCGACGACGTCCTGTTCAGCCTGAAGCGGCACGCCAATCCGGAGATGGAGCAGTCGGACGAGTTCGAGAACGTCGCCCGGATGACCCGGACCGGCGACCGTGAAATCACCATTGCCTTCAAGCAGCCGGACGCTCTGTTCACCAAGGCCCTCGCCGGTGACGCGGGGCTCGTCTACAACCGCGAGCAGGTCGAGAAGGCCGGCAAGGACTTCGGCACCCCCGGCCAGGGCGACGCCTGCTCAGGACCGTACAAGGTGAGCGACTGGAAGTCCGGCGACTCGATCGTCCTCAACCGCGACGACGCCTACTGGGGCGCCAAGCCCCTCACCCAGCAGGTCGTCTTCCGCTGGGCCGACGACAGTGCCATGGTGAATGCGCTGAAGACGGGCGCGGCCGACGGCACCTACGCCGACTCCATCAGCACGGCCGCGGCGCTCAAGGGCACCAAGGGCCTCGACCAGCACTACGGACCGAGCACGGCCGCCCTCGCGCTGATCCCCACCGAGCGCGGCGGACTGGCCGACCCCGGCATCCGCAGAGCACTCTCCCTCGCCCTCGACCGCGCGGGCATCGCCAAGTCCGGGTACGGCGGACTCGTCGAACCCTGGGCGACGCCCGTCGGGTCCGGCGCCTGGGGCTACGAGAAGAGCACCTTCGCCGCCGCCCAGAAGCAGCTCACCGGCGCTCCGGCGAAGCCGGACCCCGCCGACATCGAAGCCGCCAGGAAGCTGGTGAACAACGCCGAGGCAGCCCCCGACAAGCCGATCGTCATCGGCACCGACAGCAGCCAGGGCCGCATGGTGATCGCCAACGCCGTCCGCGCGGCGCTCCAGCAGATCGGCCTCAAGGGGCAGATCAAGACCGTCCCGCCCGCCGAGTACGGCGAGTTCTACGGAGACCCGGAAGCCCGGGCCGAGATCGATGTCCTCGTCGCGGACTGGTACATCTCCAAGAGCGACCCCATCGGCTTCTACGACAACGCGCTGTCGAACAACTCCAACAACTGGGTCGGCTTCCGCAGCTCCGGATACGACAGCAAGGTCAAGGAAGCCATGCGGACGCTGGACGACACCAAGCGCGCCGCCCTGGTGGTGGACGTCCAGCGCCGGTTCAGCGAGGCCGCGGTCTGGATCCCCATCGCCCAGATGCCCACTGCCCTCGTCATCAGCGACGAGCTGACCGGCCCGCCGGCCTCCATGGCCTACCTCTACCACCCCTGGGCCGCAGAGCTCGGCGCGAAGCGAGGCTGACCCATCATGACCGTCGCAATCGGCCGACGAATCGGGGGACTGCTCGCCACCCTGCTGGCCGCATCCTTCGTCATCTTCGCCGCCGTGTACGCCGCCCCCGGTGACCCCGCGGTGTTCCTGGCGGGGGGTCGCGACAAACTCACCCCCGAGCGGCTGGCCGCCGTCCGGGAGCAGTACCACCTCGACGAACCACTGGTCGTCCAGTACGGCCGCTGGCTCTGGGACAGCCTCCACCTCGACCTCGGCCGCTCCTTCCAGTACAACGACCAGGTCGCCGACCTGCTGGCCGCCCGCTTCCCCACGACACTCGCCCTGGTCGCCTACGCCACCCTCCTGTTCGTGGTCCTGGGCGTCGGCGCCGGCATCCTGGCCGCGGTCCGCCGGGGCCGCTGGGTCGACTCCGCCGTCGTCGGCGGCACCACCCTCGCCGCCTCCGTGCCCTCCTTCGTCGGCGGCATCGCTCTCGTCGCCCTGTTCGGCGTCCAACTGGGCTGGTTCCCTGTGACCGGCAGCGGCGAGGGCTTCGCCGGCACGATCCACCACCTCACACTCCCCGCAGTGGCCATGGCACTCGGCGCGCTCGCCGTCATCAGCCGGGTCACCCGCCAGGCCATGGTCGACGCGGGCGCCGCCGACCATGTGGCGGTGGCCCGCGCCTCCGGACTGACCGAGCACGAGATCGTCCGACGCCACATCCTGCGCAACGCGCTGGGCCCCATCGTCACCATGTGCGGTCTGGTCACCGCCGGCATGCTCGCCGGCACGGTCGCCATCGAGACCGTCTTCGGACTCAGCGGAATCGGATCCCTCCTCGTCGGAGCCATCAACAGCCACGACATGCCGGTCGCCCAGGCGGTCCTGCTGCTGATGGTCACCTGCTACATCGTCGTCACCACGATCGTGGACCTCGTGCACCCGCTGCTCGACCCGCGCGTCAAGTCCGTGAGGAGCTCAGCATGACCACCGCCGTCCCGGCCGGCCTGCTCCCGCCCGCCGGCAAACGAGCCCGACGTCACCCCCTCGGGGTGCTCCTCGCGGCAGGCTTCCTCGGGCTCGTGGTGCCCGCCGCCGTGTTCGCGCCGCTCCTCGCTCCGTACGCTCCCGACACCATCGACCTCTCGTCGTCCCTCGTCGGCACCAGCGGCGAGCACCTCCTGGGCACCGACGCCTCCGGACAGGACCTGCTCTCCCGGGTCCTGTTCGGTGCCAGGAGCAGCCTGATCGCGCCGATCCTGCTGCTCGCGATCGCCGCCCTGCTGGGGGTCACGCTCGGCACTGTCGCCGCCTGGCGCGGCGGCTGGGCGGACACGTTCGTCTCCCGGGTCACCGACGTCATGTACGCCTTCCCCGGCCTGCTGTTCGTCGTCCTGATCATCGCCGTGTTCGGCGCCGGGACGACCACGTCCGTGGTCGGACTCGGTCTCGCCTTCGCACCGACGATCGCCAAGTACACCCGAAGCGTGGCGCTCGCGGAGCGGTCGAAGCCGTACATCGACGCCTACCGCGTGCAGGGCATGGGTGGTGCCCGGATCTGCATACGCCATCTCGTGCCCAACCTCGCCCGCTCGATCGCCGGCTATCTCGTCGTCCTGTTCGGCGAGGCGATGATGAGCCTCGCGACGCTCAGCTATCTGGGCTTCGGCGCCCAGCCGCCCAGCTCCGACTGGGGGCTGATGGTGCAGGAGGGGCAGGCCGCGATCGTCCAGGGCGCACTGCTGCCCGCGCTGGTGCCGGGCACCGCCATCGCCGCCGTCGTGGTGGCCTTCAACGTCGTCGGGGTCTGGGCCGCCGACCGGCTCGGCGCCAGGAGGTAGCCGCACCATGCTGCTCGACATCGAGAACCTGACCCTGCAACTGCCGGGCGCCGCCCGCCCGTTGCTCGCGGACGTCAGCCTTCAGGTCCCGACCGGCGAGGTCGTCGGCCTCGTCGGAGAATCGGGCTCCGGCAAGTCCACCACCGCCAAGGCCGCCCTGCGCATCCTGCCCGAAGGGGCGCAGGCCCAGGGGCGCGTCCTGGTCGACGGCACGGATGTGCTGACCATGACGGATGCGGAACTGCGCGAACACCGGGCCCGCACGGTCGCCATGGTCCACCAGGACCCGCGCTCCGCACTCAACCCGGTACGCCGCACAGGCGACTTCCTCACCGAAAGACTCGCCCGCACCGGCGCCGGCGACAAGCGGGAGGCGCGGCGCAAGGCGGTCGAACTCCTCGGCGCCGTCGGCCTGTCCGACCCCGAGCGGCGCCTGAGGCAACGCCCCCACGAGATGTCCGGCGGCATGCTGCAACGCGTCGTCATCGCCGGTGCGCTCGCCGCCGAACCACGTCTGCTGCTCGCCGACGAGGCCACGAGCGCCCTGGACGTCACGACACAGGCCGAGATCCTCGCCCTCGTGCGTAAACTGCACGAACAGCGCGAGACGGGCATGCTGTTCATCACCCACGACCTGCACCTCGCAGCCGCCTACTGCGACCGGGTGTACGTCATGTACGCGGGCCGTGTCGTAGAGCAGCAGGTGGCGGAGAACCTCTTCACACACGCGCAGCACCCCTACACCCGGGGGTTGCTCGACTGCTCCCCGGCCCTCGGGGACACCACCCGCTCCATCCACCCGATCCCGGGCCGGCCCCCTTCCCTGGCGGACAGCTTCAGCGGCTGCCCCTTCTCGGCACGCTGTCCGTACGCGGAGGCGGCATGCGAAACGTGGACCCCGGAACCCGTCCCCCTCCCGGGCGGCGGCACAGCCGCCTGCCGGCGCATCACCGAGCTGCCGGACCTGCCCGAAGCTCAGGCGGACCGGGCAGGGCGCCCCTCGGCCGGCGACGACGAGGCCGCCGGCCGGGACGACGACTTCGCCGAGGCATCCGCATCTCCCGCCCACCCGCCCTCTCTCCTGGCCAAGAGGAGCACCCCGTGACCGCATCCGACCCGTCGAACGGCGCACCGATGCTGGTGGCCGAAGGGCTGACGAAGACCTACCGGCTGCCCGGCGGCGGCAGCCTCGCGGCCGCCGACCAGGTGTCGTTCACCGTGCCGCGCGGTGGTTCGCTCGGCATCGTGGGCGAGTCCGGGTCCGGAAAGAGCACCGTCGCCAGGATGCTCGTCGGCCTGGAGAGGCCCGACGCCGGAACGGTGACGGTGAGCGGCCGTGACCGCGCCACGCGACCGTCGGCCCTCGGCCGGCACCGCCGGGCTGCCCGGCTGGCGCGCGCACGCGAGATCCAGATGGTCTTCCAGGACCCCTATGTCTCGCTCGATCCGCGACTCACCGCCCGCCAGTGCCTGCGCACCGCCCTGCGACTGCACGGCCACGACACCAAGGGCACGCGGATCCACTCGCTCCTGGACCGGGTGGGCCTCGGAACCCGCGAGGCCGACGCACGCCCGCACCAGCTGTCCGGTGGACAGCGACAGCGGCTGGCCATCGCGCGGGCACTCGCCGTCGACCCGCGGATCCTCGTTCTCGACGAAGCGGTCGCGGCACTCGACGTGTCGATCCAGGCCCAGATCCTCCAGCTCCTCACCGAGATCCGCGACGACACCGGCGTGGCCCTCGTCTTCGTCAGCCACGACCTCGCCGTCGTGCAGCACATCACGGACGAGACCGTCGTGATGCGAAAGGGCGCGGTGGTCGAACAGGGCCCTACGGCCCGAGTGCTCGGCGCCCCCTCGGACCCGTACACACGGCTGCTGCTCGCCTCCGTGCCGCACAAGGGCTGGGACCCCGCCGACGCGATCAGGGCCAGGGCCGCGGTGGACGCGGCCGTGGCCGTTGCCTGAGGGGAGCCCACGGCCCCCGGCCGGCACGGCGGCCGTAGCGTTCCGCCGCGAGGTCCGATCCGGCGCACGGCCGGCGGACGCCGCCGGTTTTCACCCCACCGCCCACGGCGGTGTCGCCGGATCACCCGTCATGGGTGACCCGGCGGCGGCCGGTGCGCCGGACACTGAAGTCAGGGGCCCGCACACCGCCCCGACGGCGGTCCGAGAACGACCCGCTCGATCGCGCGAGGAGGAGCCATGACCACGTCGCGTGGTCCGGCACCGCGTACCGGACCGGAATCCACGGCCGCCGGGGCGGCCCCTGCTCCGGCGGGCGATGCCACGGCCCTGCTGACGCGCCTCGGCCGTTCGTGGACCTGGATCATGGGCTCGGCGGTCGCGACGCTGGTGCCGGGCGTCCTGATGCTGGTCTGGCCGGACGCGACCCTGCACGTCCTGGCGGTCCTCGTCGGCCTGTACCTGCTGGTGACCGGCGGGTTCCGGTTCGTGGCCGTCTTCGGCCGCCAGGAGCACGGCGAACGGCTCCCCGGCTTGCTCCTGGCCGTGCTGTACATCCTGGCCGGGGTGCTGTGCCTGCGGAATCCGCTGCAGACCATCGCCGCGCTCTCGTTGATCGTCGGCGCCGTCTGGCTCGTGTCCGGCGTCCTCACGCTCTACACGGCCGTCGTCGCCAAGGACCTGCCGCACCGCGGAGTGGTCCTGGGCGTCGCGGTTCTCGGCATCGTCGCGGGGATCGTGGTGCTCGCCCTGCCCACCGAGTCGGCCCGGGCCCTGACCCGGCTGCTCGGCCTGTGGCTCGTCCTGCTCGGCCTGGCCGAAGCGGCGGTCGCCCTCGCATGGCGTGCCGCACTGCGAAAGGCGGGCACCGCGGACCCGCACAGCCCTGCCGCGGCGACCTGAGACCCGGCCCGCGGCATCCGCGGTGCCGACCGCACGCCCTGGCCTGCAGGCACCCTCCGGAGCGCCGGCTGTGCTGGGCCGCCCGCACGTTCACCCGCGTCGGGTGAGGCCGCCCCGCCCCAGCCGTGCACACGCTGATGCCGGGCACCGAACGGCTGCCGGCCGCGCGGCCCGGAACGGAGGACCGACATGAGCGCGCAACCATACCTGGCGTACGACTTTCCGCTGTTGGGCGCCTTCTGGACCATGCTGGTGTTCTTCCTGTGGATCATGTGGTTCATCCTGCTCTTCCGGATCATCGGGGACATCTTCCGCGACGACGACCTGAGCGGCTGGGCCAAGGCCGGCTGGCTGGTGCTCTGCATCGTCCTGCCCTTCCTGGGTGTGTTCGTCTACGTGATAGCGCGGGGCAAGAACATGGGCCGCCGGGAAATCGCGCAGGCGCGTGCGCAGCAGGAGGAGTTCAACGCCTACATCAGGGAGACCGCGGCCGGCGGCGGGCCCAGCAGCATCGACGAGCTCGCCAGGCTGTCCGAGATCCGTGCCCGCGGCGACATCACGGACGAGGAGTTCCGCAGAGCGAAGGAACTGGTCCTGAGCGGCCACGGTCCGGCGGAGCGCTCGGGCTCCACCACCATGCCCGACTCCGGTCACTGAGCATCCGGACCACACGAAACGAGGCGCAAGATGACCACGACACACACCCGGCCGGAACACACGGCCAAGCAGGGATGGGCGACCGGCCTGACCGCCTTCGCGGCCGTGATGCTCTTCCTCGTCGGCCTGCTCGACATCTTCCGGGGCATCATGGCCATCGCTGAGGACGACATCTTCGTCACGACGCGCAATTACGTGTTCGCGTTCGACCTGACCGGCTGGGGCTGGATCCACCTCGCTCTGGGCGTGGTGGCCTTGATCGTGAGCCTCGGGCTGCTCCAGACCGCGACGTGGGCGCGCGTCGCCGGCGTCGTCATCGCGGCACTCGTCATCATCGCCAACTTCCTTTCCCTGCCGTACTACCCGGCGTGGTCGATCGTGATGATCGCGATCTCGGGCTTCATCATCTGGGCCCTGTGCGTGGTGCGGCGCGACGACTTCTTCGACCTGTCCGAGGAGCGGCCATCGCGCACCACGTGAGGCAGCCACGGCGCGGGCGGAGACGCCGGCTGCGGGCGGCGGGGCAGTTGGAGGGTCACCTGCACCGTTCCCTGGCGAGTGATGACGACCGGTGGCGCCGGCCACGCGAGGGACGCCGCATCAAGCAGCGTTCGCGAACGCCGTCAGCAACGGCGGGTCTGGTAGGGCACGGGGGTGGGTACCGGTGCGGTCGGTGTCGGGCAGCGGGTCAAGGCGACGAGGAGCGTCAGCGCGATCCCGCCCGCGACGACGAACATGGTCGTGCTGATCCCGTCGGCGGTGGCGATGCGAAGTTGTTCGCCGGAGAGGTCGTCGAGGCCGGCCGTCGCGACCAGAACGAGGACGGCGAGTCCGACAGCAGCGCCCACGCCCGAGCCGGTGGACGCGATACCTGAGGCGATCCCCTGCTCGCGGTCGGGGATTCCGGTGGCGGCGGCGATGAACATGGCGGTGAAGACGATGCCGTCACCGATGCTGAGCGCCACGAGGCCGGGGATCAGTTCGGCGTACGCGCCGTGCGGCGAGATCGCGAGGCCGAGCCCCACCGCACCGAGCGCACCGACGACGAGGGCGGCGACCAGCGTGCCCCGGAGGCCGAACCGCGTCACCAGATGGCCTGCCGTCGTCGAGCCTGCGACCACCACTGCCGTGGGGATGAGGAAGCCGGCGCCGGTCTGCAAGGCGTCGTAGCCCAGGATCTCCTGGAAGTAGATGGACAGGAAGTAGAGCACTGAGCCGAAGGTCGCCATGAACATGAACGCAATGGCGACGCCGGTGATGAGGTTGCGGTTGGCGAGCAGCCGGGGCGGCATGAGCGGGTCGTCGCTGCGCCGTTCGACGACGGCGAAGACTCCGATCAGCAGCACGCCCGCACCCGCGCTGACGAGGATGCCGGGCGAGAGCCAGCCCCATCCGGGGCCCTGCACCAGAGCGAACACGATCAACGTGACGCCCAGGGTGACGCTGAGCGCACCGGGCAGATCGAACGTGCGGCCCCTGTCCCGCGCGCCGTCCGGGGGAATCAGCACGAAGGCGAGCAGCAGCGCGGGGCCCGCCAGGACGACGTTGACCAGGAACACCGCTTCCCAGCCGAACGCCCGCGTCAGAATGCCTCCGAGCAGCACACCGATCACGAGTCCCGCAGCGCCGGCACCGCCCCAGATCCCCAACGCGCGATTGCGCATCCGGCCTTCCGCGAAGGTGGTGTTGATGAGTGCCAAGGTGGTGGGGAAGACGAGGGCCCCGCCGAGACCCTGGACGGCCCGGGCGGCGAGCAGCGTCTCGGGTCCGGTCGCGAGTCCGCCCGCGAGCGCCGCGCCCGCATAGAGGCCGAGGCCGGTGGCCAGGATGCGGCGGCGTCCGAGCAGGTCGCCCGCGCGGCCGCCGAACAGCAGGAAGCCGGCCGAGACCACGGCGTAGGCGATGATGACCGACTGGAGCGTCTGCGCCGAATACCCGAGGTCGCGTGCGATGTCGGGCAGCGCCACGACCACGATGTACTGGTCGAGCGAGACGATCAGCATGGCGAAGGACAGCAGCACCAGTGTCGCGGTGTCGCGGTTCCACCCCAGGCCGTCTGGCGCGGATGACGTCTCGATGGGGCGCAACGGCAGCACTCCTGGTGATCGGTCAGGTCTGCGCGTACGGCCTGCGGGGCGTTCAGCCAGGGAGGTCCTCGCCGGAAGCAGACACTCGCCAAGACCCTATACAGCCGGCTGTCGCCGTCCCGTCATCAACACGGTTCCTGGCGAGACCCGGGGTGGCCGTCAGGCCGATGCCGTGGCGGTCGAGGGCGTCCGGGTCGGCTTGATGCGGCGGGGGCGGGTGGGGAGGCCGAGGGTGGGATTGGCGGTGAACCACGCTGCGCCTTTGCAGACCAGTTCCTTGTAGAGGGCGGCGGGCCGGCCGGTGAGGGCCGCCCGCAGGGCGCGGTCGTCGGCGGTGACGTACTGGATCAGGCCTTCCCTGCGGCCGAGCGAAATGCACTGGTTGAAGTAGCGGAGCGGCACCTTGGGGAGCTTTCCGCCGGTCAGGCGTGCCGTGATGGCGTCGGCGGCCTGCAGGGCGGTGGGGCCGCCCGTGGCGCAGGACATGCGCAGCGGCTTGTTGCCGGGGCCCATGGCCATGGCCGCGTCGCCGATGGCGTAGACGTCGGGGTGGGAGAGGGAGCGCATGGTCTCGTCGACCACGATCCGGCCTGTGTCGGTGACGTGCAGAGGGGTGGCTTGCGCGATGGGGTGGACGGCGAAGCCGGTGGTCCACACGGTGACCGCGGCCGGGATGGGCGTGCCGTCGGCGGTGGTGACGTGGTCGGCTTCGACGCCGGTGACGGGGGTGTGTTCGTGCACGGTGATGCCGAGCTTGTCGAAGACTTTCCGCAGGTGTCGGCGGCCCTTGGGCGCGAGCCAGTCGCCGAGGCCGGCGCGGGCGGCGAGGGTGACGTCGAGGTCGGGGCGGGCTTCGGCGATCTCGGTGGCGGCTTCCAGGCCGGTGAGGCCGCCGCCGACGACGAGCACGGGTCGGCCGGTGTCCAGGCGGGCGAGTCGTTCACGCAGGCGGAGTGCTCCGGGCCGGCTCGCGATTTCGTAGGCGTGCTCGGTGGTGCCGGGGACGCCTTGGTCGTTCCAGCCACTGCCGAGGGCGTAGACGAGGGTGTCGTACTCGAGTTCCTGGGCGCTGTCGCCCGCGTCGACGACGGCGACGGTCCGGCGGTCGATGTCGACGCCGGTGACCTGTGCGAGCTTCAGGTCGACGCCGGTGCCTTGGAACATGTCGCTGAAGGGGCGGGGCTTGAGGTCCTGGCCGGTTGCGAGCTGGTGCATGCGGACGCGTTCGACGAAGTCGGGCTCGGCGTTGACGAGCGTGATGGTGGCGTCGTCGCGGTGCAGCCGCTTGGCGAGACGGCCGGCCGCGATGGCTCCGGTGTATCCGGCGCCGAGGACGATGATGCGGTGCTGCATTTTTTGCTCCTGTCTGCGCGGGTCCGCCCTGTGTCGTGCGCGGTTTCACCGCTTGAACCGGGCAGCCTGCTGTTTCCTGACAGGAACGTGTTGTGATGCGGCTCACATCGCGATCGGAGGTGTGCGCGTCATGGTCAGAAGGCGTGGAACAGGGGTTCTCCGTGGTCGGCGGCTGCCCACATCTCGGTCGCGCGCTGGAGCTTGTCGGGGTTGACCTGGTTGCGGAACGCGGTGATGCCGCCGGCGGTGATGTCCAGGCACATGATGCCGACGACCCGGCCGTCGAGGACCGCCACGACGGCGGGGCCGTTGTTGGCGGTGGCGGCGTGGATTTCAGGTGAGCCGCCGACCAGGGCGCGCTTGGACCGTGCGGGTTTGAACAGGCCGCGCATGAACCTGGCGACCGCCGTCGCGCCTTCGAATGCCTTGGCGCGGGCCGGGATCTTGCCGCCGCCGTCGCCGATCGCGACGGCGTCGGCGGTGAGCAGCTGCACGAGCGGCTCGGTCTTGCCGCTGGTGGCGGCGGCCAGGAACTCCTCGACGATGCGGCGGGCGGCGGCCTGGTCGATCTCGGTGCGGGTCTTGCCGTCGGCGATGTGTTTCTTGGCGCGGTGGAAGATCTGCTGGGCGGCGGCCTCGGTGATGTCGAGGATTTCGGCGATGTCCCGGTGGGGGTAGTCGAAGGCTTCGCGCAGGACGTATACGGCTCGTTCTTTGGGGGACAGCCGTTCCATGAGGGTCAGGACGGCGTAGGAGACCGATTCGCGCTGCTCGAAGGTGTCGGCCGGGCCGAGCATCGGGTCGTTGTCGAGGAGCGGCTCGGGCAGCCACTGGCCCACGTAGGCCTCGCGTCGCGCGCGGGCCGATGTGAGCTGGTTGAGGCACAGGTTGGTCAGCACCTTCGTCAGCCAGGCTTCGGGGACCTCGATGTGCTCGATGTCGGCGGCCTGCCAGCGCAGGAAGGTCTCCTGGGCGGCGTCCTCGGCCTCGCTCACGGAGCCGAGGAGGCGGTAGGCGACGGCTTCCAGGCGGGGCCTTGCGGCTTCGAACCGGTCCACGTCCTTCGTCGTCAGCGGCATGGTCCGGATCCTAGCCGGGCGGCGCAGGAGAGCCTGGGGGGTGGTCCGCGGGCTTTCGGGCTGCGCAGGCGGCCGGACACGATGACGCGGCCCCGTCGTCCCGCGGCCTTCTCTTCCGTGGAGAAGGACACGTGTTCAGGAGAGCGGTGGTGCCGATTCCTGTGCGTCGGAGCTCACTTGGGGGCGGCGCAGGAGCCGTCCGATGCCGGGTCCGGCTCAGTTCTGGCCGCGTGTGGTGAGCGCGGACGGCCGGTGGGCGGATGCCGCCGGAGCCGGCTTCTTTTGGCGCGTCATGCCGACACCTACGAGAACGATCACCATCCCTGCGGCGACCCGGAGGCTGAAGGGTTCGTGGAGCACGACGGCGCCCAGCCCGACCGAGACCACGGGCAGCAGATAGCCGACGGTCGCGGCATTGGTCGCGCCTTCGTCGGCGATGATCCGGTAGGTGAGGTGAAAGGTGATCCCGGTGGCGAAGATCCCCAGGATCACCACCGCGATCAGGCTCGCCCGGTTGAGGTGCACCGGTGCCAGGCCACCGGCCGGCAGGCTCAGGGCGGTGAGTGCGGACGCGGCGACGAGCTGGGCCGCGGAGAGGGAGATGGTCGCGTAGCCCCTTCCGACGAGGGTGCGTCCCATGTAGGTGAAGCCGATCGCGTAGCTCGCCGCGGCGGCGACGATGGCGAGGGCGCCCCAGCTGAGGATCCCGGCTCCTTGCCATGGCGCGAAGATCAGCACCACGCCGCCGAACCCCAGCAGGAGGCCGCCGAAGCGCACCGGGCGGACTCCGCGCTCCGTGCCGATGGCGATACCGACGAGGAGGGACCACAGCGGGGTGGTCGCGTTCAGGACCCCAGCCACCCCTGAGTCGACGGTCTGCTGACCGATGCTGAACATCGCGAACGGCAGCGCGTTGCACCAGAAGGCCGCCACGAAGACACGGCCCCAGGCAGCGCGTTCCCGAGGGAGACGCTGCCCGGATTTCAGGCACAGCACCAGCAGTGTGCCGGTGCCCAGCAGGCAGCGGGCGAGGGTGACTTGTACCGGGGAAAGGGCCTGCAGGGCCAGTTCGATCCACAGAAAGGTCGACCCCCACAGCAGGGCGAGCCCCCCCATCCGGGCCAACGCCCACGTCCTTCCTGCGGCACCGTTCACGCTCGGCTCTCCTTCCAGATCTTCCCTTGAGGGGCTCCCTCGAGGTCTCCCTTGAGGGGACGATGCCGCGAGGAACACATAAGGACAATCAAAAGCTTCTGCACGACCGTTAAGCTGAGCTACATGCTTGATCTGAGACGGATGCAGGTACTGAGGGCGGTGGTCACCAGCGGATCGGTGACCGCGGCCGCGGCGCACCTGGGATACACGCCTTCCGCGGTGAGCCAGCAGGTGGCGGCGCTGGAGAAGGAAGCCGGGATCGCCCTGCTCGAGCGGGTGGGGCGCGGTGTACGGCCGACGGCGGCGGGCCGGCTTCTGACCGAGCGCACCGCGGTCATCAGCCAGAACATCGCCGAGGCGGAGACGGCGCTGGCCGATCTACGGGCCGGACGCACCGGCAGGCTGACCATCAGTTACTTCACCTCGGTCGGCCCCACGCTCGTCGCCCCCGCCCTGGCCCGGCTCCGCCGCGAGCATCCGGACGTGCAGACCGACCTCAGACTGATCGATCCCGAAGAGCCGCTGGCGGGGGTCGAACAAGGCGATGCGGACCTGGCGATCGTGGTCCGGCCCCGTAACGCCGGCCGGCAGGGCATCCATCTGGTTCATCTGCTCGACGACGCGTACGTCGCCGCGCTCCCCGCCGGCCACCCGCTCGCCGCGCAACGCGTACTCGACCTCGCCGATCTCGCCGGCGAGCCGTGGATCGGCAGCGAACCGCCGGGTCCCTGTCTCGACGTCATGCTGGAGGCGTGTGCCGCAGCCGGCTTCAGCCCCAACTTCGTGGCGCGGAGCGAGGATTACGCCACCGCGCTCGGCTTCGTCGCCGCCGGCCTCGGCGTCGGGCTCGTCCCCCGCCTGGGAGCAGCCGGCCGCCGCACCGGCGTCGCCCTGCGCAGGGTCCGTCGCCCGGAGCCGGTCAGAACCATCCACGCGGCGGTACGCGAAGGCACACTGACCCAGCCGGCCCTGCGCACTCTGCTCCACGCGCTGGAGCAAGCCACGAGATGACGCACCTGTCCGGGCCGCTCGCGGCGCTCTCCGCCGCGGTCGCCCCCGGGCCACCTGTGTGGTCCGGGGCCGGCGGGGTTCACGCGGCACGCCGAGGGGGCGGCGTTGTGTTCAGCGGTGGTCGCCGAGGGCGCGAAGACACCGGGGGCCTGCGCCGGTATCAGGGGGGTGCGGCCGGCGCGGTGGGGGTGGGGTTTCGGCGCGCAGGAGCGGGGAAGGCGCATCAGTCGGTTTGCCGCCGCGTCCGAGGGAGGCGGCGGCGTTCCGGCTGTCCGGTGTCGCCGCCCTTACGGACGGTGCCACTGCGTCCGTTCATTCGTCGTGAGGATTTTCACGTGGTTCTCACACGGGTTGAAGTGCTCGTGCAAACGAGCAATGCGCTGGTTAGACTCACCGCCCATGTATCTCACCCCCCACGGTAGGACGCAGCACGGGCAGAGTAACCGCCCTATATTCATTGAACGTTCAGGCAAACGCAGGAGGATACTTCGCTTCACCGCGATCGCACTCGGCGGTGCGTGCGGGGCCTACCTGATGTTTGCCGCAATCGCCGTCGCCGGGCTCTGGCAGCCGGCCGGGCAGCAGCCTCCCGCCACCGGCGGGTCCCTTCCCGCCGCGCCGGCGCACCACCAGGCCGGGCAGGACGTCGGCGACGGCGACGGCGGCGAAGAGGGGCGTCCGGGCGCCGGGGCGGCGTCTTCGCCTCCGGATGACAGCGCCTCGACCCGCCCCGCAGAGGTCAACGGCGGATGAGCTCCCGGCACGCACTGCGCCGTCCCCCACGCGGGCACTGGGTGCTGTTGATGCTCGTCCTCGCCGTCGTCGCGGTGAGTCTTCTCTTTGAGGGATGGACCACACACGAGGTCGATTCCGCTCGGAGCAAGCGTCCCTGCTCCGAGCCCATTCCGCGCAGCGCGGACACCGGGGAGCCCGTTCTGAGGTTCACCGGTGCCGGTGTCGAGACGGCCGCCATGCCTGCCCGCACGGCGGCTCTCACCTTCAACGGCGGACCGGATCCACTCTGGACGCCCCGTCTGCTCGACCTGCTGCGGGCACACCGCGCGCACGCCACGTTCTTCATCCACGGCAAGCAGGCCACGCGCCATCCCGAGCTGGTCCGGCGTATGCGGGACGAGGGGCACGAGATCGGCTCCTACACCTACACCGGTGGTGACCTGGGGGCGGCATCCCAGGCCCGTGCCCGTATGGAACTGGGCTTCACGCAGATGGCGTTGGCGGGTGTGACCGGTGAACACACCCGGCTGTTGCGGCTGCCGCACACCACAACGACGGACACCCTGTGCGGCGCCGAGTGGCCGGCCGCACAGCGTGCTGCCCGCCAGGGCTACCTCGTCGTCGCCGCGGACCGCAAGAGCCGGCAGCCCGCAGAGGGCGTCGTGCGGCAGTACAGCCACACCGATCTCGGCTTCCGTGAGGCTCGGTCGTTGTTGCGCGATCCCGGAGTGGAGCGGTTCACGACCCTCTCGGCCGGCCTGGGGCAGAGCGGGTTCACCAGCCGGGCGCCGCTCGTGGAGCGGGTGAAGGGCGCAGGCCTGCTGCATGCTCAGGAGCTGGGGCGCGTCTTGTCCCGGGCGATGTCCTGGGCGCTGATCGTGGCGGGCGCGCTCGGTCTGTTGCGGCTGGCGGTGCTCGGCTGGTTCGCGCGGGTCCATGTCCGCAGGCGCGGCAGGCTTCGGCCCGGCAGCCCGCGGCTGCGTGAGGTGACGGGTCCGGTGACAGTGCTGGTGCCCGCGCACAACGAGGAGGCGGGCATCGCCCCCACCGTGCGGTCGCTGCTCGCCTCCGCCTACCGGGACCTGCATGTCATCGTCATCGACGACGGTTCGACGGACGGCACGGCGGCTGTCGTCGACCGCCTCGCCGACCCGCGGGTGACCCTGGTGCGCCAGCCCAACACCGGCAAGCCGGGGGCTCTGAACACCGGTCTGCTGCACGCTCGGGACGACATCGTGGTGATGGTGGACGCGGACACCGTGCTGGAGCCGGACGCCATCCATCACCTCGTCCAGCCGCTGGCCCACCCCGCGATCGGTGCGGTCAGCGGCAACACGAAGGTCGGCAACCGCGGGCATCTGCTGGGCAAGTGGCAGCACCTGGAGTACGTGCTCGGCTTCAATCTGGACCGGCGCATGTTCGAGGTGCTGGAGTGCATGCCCACCGTGCCGGGCGCCATCGGCGCCTTCCGCCGGGACGCCCTGATGGGCATCGGCGGCGTCAGCGACGAGACCCTCGCCGAGGACACCGACCTGACGATGGCACTGTGGCGGGCCGGCTGGCGGGTCGTGTATGAGGAGTCCGCCGTGGCGTGGACGGAAGTCCCCAGCACGCTGGGGCAGTTGTGGCGGCAGAGATACCGCTGGTGCTACGGGACGCTCCAGTCGATGTGGAAGCACCGGCGGTCCGTGGGCGAGGTCGGCACCGCGGGCCGGTTCGGGCGGCGCGGGCTGAGCTACCTGGCGTTGTTCCAGGTCGTGCTGCCGCTGTTCGCACCGGTGGTGGATGTCTTCGCGCTGTACGGCGTGTTCTTCCGCGACCCGTCCGAAGCCGTTGCCGTGTGGCTCGGCTTCCTCCTCGTGCAGTTGGTGACCGCCGGCTACGCGCTGCGGCTGGACGGCGAGCGGCTGCGTGCGCTGTGGTCGCTGCCGCTCCAGCTGTTCGTCTACCGGCAGTTGCTGTACCTGGTCGTTCTTCACTCGGTGATGACGGCGCTGCTCGGTACCCGGCTCAAGTGGCACCGTATGCACCGCACCGGCACCGCCGACCCCTACCGGCTCGACGAGCCGGCCGGGGACGAACCCGGCCTGGCCCTGCACGCCGTGAAGGGAGAGCTGCGGTGACCGAACCGCTCGAGCGTGCCGGCGGTCCGCCGCTGCCGGCCGGGCCGCGGCCGCTGGGCGAGGCGGCTTCCGCGCCGGGCGCCGTGCGACGTGCGGCGGCGTACGGATGGCGCGGTACCACTCCCCGGCGGCGTGGCCGCGGCCGTGCCCGGCCGCGCCGGGGACGCCGGGTGATACGGGCCGTGCTCGCGATGGTGATCGCACTGGTGGCGATCGCGGGCGGTACGTTCGCCTGGGCGCAGACGGAGCTGAAGCAGGAGGTGGGCCTCGGGGCGTACGGCCGCGGTCCGGCGGCGGGGAAAGGCACCAACTACCTGATCGTCGGTTCCGACAGCCGCGAGGGTCTCTCGGACGACGATGTGCGCGATCTGCGTGCGGGCGGCGGGGGCGGCCGCCGGACGGACTCGATCATCGTGCTGCACACCGGGGCCGACGGCACGGTGATGGTCAGCCTGCCGCGCGACTCCTGGGTGACGATCCCCGGCTTCCACGACCCTGCGACCGGCAAGCGCATCGCACCGGCCAAGGACAAGTTGAACGCCGCCTTCGCCTACGGCGGGCCGGAGCTGCTGGCACACACGGTGGAGCACAACACCGGCCTGCGCATCGACCACTACGCGGAGATCGGTTTCGCCGGCTTCGTGAAGGTCGTCGACGCCCTCGGCGGCGTCCGCTTCTGTCTGGACCGGGACATCAAGGACGAGAAGTCCGGGGCGGACCTGCGTCGGGGCTGTCAGACGCTGCGCGGCCGTCAGGCGCTGGCCTTCGTCCGCCAGCGCCACCAGGAGACCGAGGGCGACCTGGGGCGCTCCCGCAACCAGCAGCGGTTCCTTGCCGCCCTGGCGGACAAGGTTTCCACGTCGGGCACTCTCCTGGACCCTTCGCAGCTGTATCCGGCGCTGGACGCGGGTCTCGACACACTGGTCGTGGACCGGGACATGGACCTGCGCCGGCTGGCGCAGATGTTCCGCTCGCTGCAGGGCTCCGGCGACAGCGTCAAGCGGGTCACCGTGCCGGTGGACGGGGTGGGGATCCCCACCTCCAAGGGCAACGTCATCCGCTGGGACGCCGACCGCGCCGCGCTGCTGTTCCGGCAGGTCCGCGAGGATCTGCCGGTCACGGTCGCCGAGGCCGGCGCCCGCGGGGACTGACGTCCGCGGCGGAGAGAGCTGTGACTGGTGGGGGGGGGGGGGGCGGGGGCGGGCCCCCCCCACGTCGTGTACACCGGTGCGGGTGCCATGTTCATGTGCCGAGGCCCAGCATCGAGGCGATGCGGTTGTACTGGATCTCGTTGGTGCCCGAGTAGATCGTGCCGCCGACCGCGTTGCGGACGTCCTGCTCGAGGCCGTACTCGGACATGTAGCCGTGGCCGCCGAAGATCTGTACGGCGGTCAGGGAACTCGCCACGTTGGCCTGGCTGGTGAGGAGTTTGGCGATGGCCAGGTCCGTGGTGACGTTCTCGCCGTCGGCGAGGCGTTCCGCGGTGTCGTACAGCCATTTGCGTGCTGTTTCCAGCCCGATCTTGGCGTCGACGATCTTGTTGGCGACGGACTGGTAGGAGCCGATCGGTTTGCCGAAGGACCGGCGGGTCTTGGCGTAGGCGAGGCAGCGGTCCAGCCGGTGCTGCATCTCGCCGGCGTTGACGACGAAGGAGAGGAGGATCTCCCGTTTCATGACGTGGTCGAGGACGATGAATCCGCCGCCGACCCGGCCCAGGACCCGCTCCTTGGGGATGCGGCAGCCGTCGAAGTACAGCTCGCTGAGCGGCGAGGTCCGCAGGCCCATCTTCTTGATCGGTTTGCCGACGGTCAGGCCGGGGGTGTCGCGGTCCACGAGGAACGCGGTGACCCCGAGCGGTCCGCCGTCGGGCCGGGTGCGCGCGTAGACGACGATCACGTCGGCGACGGGGCCGTTGCTGACGAACGTCTTGCTGCCGGTGAGGACGAAGTGGTCGCCGTCGCGTTCGGCGCGTGTGGTCATCGCCATGGCGTCGGAGCCGCCTTCGGACTCGGTGATGGCGTGCGCGCCGATCGCTTCGCCGGAGCAGATCTGCGGCAGGTACCTCTCTTTCTGTTCGGGGGTCCCGAACCGGGTGAGGGGGATGCCGGTGCTGGCCAGGGTGGTGGTGACGGAGAAGTTCAGGCCGGCGTCGCGGCAGTGCTCCCCGAGTCCTTCCAGGACGTACATGGTGGTGAGGAGGGACTGGCCGAGGCCGCCGTGGTCCTCCTCGAAGGGCAGGGCGAGGATGCCGGTCTTCTGGATCAGCTTCCATTTGTCCCAGGAGAACGTGGCCTGCTCGTCCCGTTCTATGTGGTCGGCGCTGAGCGCCTCACCCCACCGTGCCAGGCCGTCGCGGAGCTCGGCCTGTTCGGTGTTCCATCGGATCACTTCGGACCGCCTTCACGGTGTGCGCGTTCAGTACGCGGAGGAGACGTGCTCGTCGAGACTGTGGGTCTCGTCGCCCTGCAGGGCCGGGCTGAAGACGCACACGAGCCGCAGGTCCTCGTGGGGGCTGGCCACCAGGTAGTGGGCGTCGTGCTGGTCGAGCGCGTACATGCGGCCCGGGGTGATGGGGTGGGAGGTGCCGTCGAGTTCGATGACTTCTCCGGAGCCGGCGATGCAGTAGCAGGCTTCGAGGTGGTTGCGGTACTCGAGGCGGGACTTGGTGCCGGCGAGGACGACCGTGTCGGTGAGCGAGTAGCCGACGCCGTCGGAGGCGAGGAGGAAACGGCGGCTGACTCCGTTGCCCCAGTCGACGGTCTTCACGTCCTGGATGTCGCGGATGATCATGGTCAACTCCGATCTGGTCGTGTGCGGCGCGGTGCCGCACGGGCTGGTCGGACAGCGGGCGTGGCCGGCTGCCATGCCGTGCGTGTCCTTCTCCCCGCAGCCGGCGGCTGTCGGGGACGACGTGGGTGCCGCACCAAGGCGGCGGGCCGGTGCGGCCGGGTCAGCCGGGGGCGGCCGCCGCCTTGGCGGTGGTGCGCGGCGCGGTGCGCAGCCGGTCGGCCAGGGCCCGGGCGGCGCCGGAGGCGACGGCCTCGCGGGCGGCGGCGAGCGCGCTCGGCCAGGTGTCGCGGTGGCCGCAGGCGAGGGCCAGGGCGGCTGCGTTGAGGCACACGGTGGCGGTGGCGGCCGGGTGGGCGGTGCCGTCGAGGACGGCGAGGAAGTGGTTGGTTGCCTGCTCGGGGGCGACGGGGCGCAGGGCGTCGAATCCGCCGTCGGCGTCGATGAGTTCGCCGGGCCGCAGGGTGAGGCGGGTGCCGTCGTTCACGTCGACGGTGTTGTCCGCGAAGCCGAGGAGTTCGTCGGCGCCGGCGTCGTTGGAGGTCAGCCAGATCCGCCGGCCGCTGGTGTCGGCGCGGGCCAGCTCGCGCAGGTCGGGCAGCGGCATGGCGGCGCTGACGCCGGTGACCTGGGCAGTGACGGGCAGGTCGGCGAAAAAGGGGCCCAGGGCGTTGAGGAAGCGGCCGAAGGGTTTCATGCCCAGGGGGGCCACCGTGCGGGCCAGCCGGGTCAGTTCGGCCGGGTAGACGAACGGGCCGGCGAAGGCGATGCCGTCGCGTTCGAGCATCTCCTCGGTGTGGGTGTAGGAGGTGGTGAGGCGGATGCCGAGGCGCTGGAGCAGGTCGATCGAGCCGAGGCTGGAGGTGTAGGCGCGTGAGCCGGTCTTGACGACCCGTACGCCACTGGCGGCGGCGACGAGGGCGGCGGCGGTGGAGATGTTGAAGGTGGCGGGTCCTCCGCCGGTGCCGACGATGTTGACGGTGCCGGGCCAGGTGGTGGGCGGGGCGGTGGTTCTTCGCTCCCGCAGGGATTCGAGCAGGGCGTGCAGGGTCGGGTGGCCGGGGAGGCTGGTGGTCAGGGAGGCCAGCAGGGCGACGGCCTGCTCCTTTGCGAGCGTGCCGTCGCCGAGCCGGTCCCACAGTGATCGCCAGGTCTCGCGCTCGGTCACCGGGGCGCCCGCGAGCAGGCCGGTGAGCGCGGAGTGCATGGCTAGCTCGTCACCCCCTGGCGGGCTTCGGCGATGAAGGCGTCGATGGCGTTGACGCTGCGGAAGTTGTCGGGGTCCAGGTCGGCGTCGCCGACGGCGAGCTGGAAGTGGTCCTCGACCCAGGCGATGAGCTTGAGCACGCCGAGGGAGTCGATGACGCCGTCGGAGAGCAGGTCGTGGTCGTCGGCAAGCTCGTGGACACCAAGGTCGGGCAGGAACTCCTCGATGACGAACTTCTTGATGGTGTCGTTGTGGCTCATGACGTCCTTCCTTGGGCTGGGATCAGTTCGTTGCGTCGGTCGAGCGCGGCGCGTTCGACGTGTCGGGTGGCGCGGGCGGGCAGGGCGGCGCGGGTGATGCGCCGCGTGCCGCGGGCCCCGGCCGGGCGCTCGGCGCGGCCGGTCAGGTGGAGCAGGCCGTCGGCGTCGCGGCGTACCAGGTCACCGGTGCGGAACCAGGTGCGGCCGTCGTCGGCGTGCAGGGGGTGGGGGGTGAACGTGCCCCGGTGGCGGCTGCGGTCGAGGTAGCCGGGCGACTGGAAGGGGGTGCAGACGTACAGTTCGCCGCGGCCGGGGCCGTCGACGGGGGTGCCGTTCGCGCCGACGACGAGGGCCGCGACGCCGGGCAGCGGCCGGCCGATGGGGACGGGCGGGAAGGCGGTGGTACGGGTGTCGACCTCGTGGGCGAAGCTGTCGCCCGTCTCGGTGCAGCCGTAGATGTTGTGCAGGCGTGCGTTCGGGAACAGGTGCGGCAGCTCGGCGAAGGTGCGGTCGGGCAGGGTGGCGCCGGTGAACATCGCGTGGCGGACGGATGGCAGGGTGGTGCCGGTGCGGCGGGCGGCGTCGGCGAGCAGCCCGTGGAGCGCCGGCCGGCCGTGGACGACGTGGACGCCGTGGCGGGTGACCAGGTCGAGCAGGTGCCGGCCGTCCGTGGCCAGGTCGGGGTCGGCGAGGACGGCGCAGCCGCCTGCGGCGAGGGTGGTCCAGATGTCGAGGAGGCACGGGCCGCTGTCGAGCGGCGCGTGGCTCAGGACGGTGGTGCCGGGTCCGATGCCGAAGGCTCCTGCGGCCCAGGCGGTGAAGCGGTCGACGGCCGCGTGCCGCAGCGGCACGATCGTGGGCGCGAGGGTTGCGCCGGAGGTGGTGAGCATGAACGCGGCCGGTTCGCCGTCCGGGCGGGGCAGGGCGGTGGCCGTGGCCGCCGGCAGGATGCGCCGGGGCCGCTGCCCCGGTGCCCGGGCCGCCCGCCCGGAGCCTTGCGGGCTCGCCGGCGACAAGTTCCCGGACGTGGTCGAGCTCGGCAACACCGAGACCATGACGTACATCCTCAATGGAGCCCTCGGCGAGATCGACCCGTC